>JACIXC010000004.1 GCA_014360655.1 Actinomycetota bacterium
AGAACCCCAACGACAGCGAGGTCACCGTGGACCTGACCTTCCAGACCAACGAGGGCAAGAAGAACGGCCCCCAGGGGTTCGTGATCCCCGCGAACTCCCGGCAGTCCTTCCTCTTGAACTCCCTCCACAACAACCTGAAGGACATCTCCACCCAGGTGGTCTCCCACGGCGGGGAGGTCATCTGCGAGCGCGCCGTCTACGGAGCGGGCAAGGTCTGGGCCCACGACTCCATAGGCTACAGCGGCGCCTTCTGAGAGGAGGTTCAGGGGCGACAGGCGGGGAGAACGGGAAAGAGCGATCGAGGGCCGGCCGCCTGGCCGGCCCTCTGTCTGGGGTCACATCTTCGGTCTTCGGTTGCCCGACCCTTAGGGCTCACTCATATCCGCATCCTCGCCCTTCCGGCGCGGGGTTGCCTTGCCGCGCCAGGCCGGGCGGAAAAGTCATAAGGGGCCGGTGATCGAAGATGTGACCCCATTAGCGCCGTTAGGTCCGTGGCCCCCTTAGCGACCCTTCGGCCGAAGATCGAAGATGTGACCCCACTATATAACCAAGTGTTTGGCGATGGGGGGGTTAACGCACGCACGAATTCTCGCGAAAACCCCGAGAACGCGCTCTCCCGGTGAAGTCATAAAACGCCGCATGATCATGCGGGCTGCGATTAACCGTGAGAGCTCACGAACGCAAGGTGCAACACCCCCGGAATGCCTTATCGTTTCGGCGGGCGCTATTGGTTGAGAAGGTCGAGAGACCACCCTCTCGCCCTTTGCGTCAAATTAAGTCTACTCGAAAGCCCATTCGTTGACGCGGGCAAGAGCGTGATAATATCATGGGATTGCATGCGGAAAAGCGGAAGGTTTGTGGGCGGCTAGTCGGATGTTCTCAGGCAAGTAGCTTTGGAAACATTCGGTAACTGTCCCGGATCCCATCCTGATATTTGCGGGTGAAAAGAGGGGGTGATGAATCGCTGCTGCTACCACCGCAGGCCTTTTCGCATGCATGCGCTTGCAGGGGTTTCCCGCGGCGTTCCCTCGCCGAAGCGCGAAAAGATCAGAGGACGCGGGGAAAAGTGATCGCGCCTGGATGTGAAGGGGGTATCGTCATGAGTCCAAGGGTCCATCTCAAGCGCCCGGCAAAGCCTTTCATGCTTGTTCCGGTGGCGCTGCTTCTCGTGGTTTTGACATGTTCCCCGGGTACGTTGTCCCTTTTCGGAGGGGCGGTGGCCGTGGCCGAGGGGGAGCAGGGGACCCGGGAGGCCGACAACCCACTTTCCCGCTTGCTTTCCGAATACGGCACGGCGACAAATGGCGAGAACGGATACCTTGAGAGCTTATACCTGGCCGAGGGCTGCACCGCGGAGGGCATGGAGACCTGGCTGGTGTTCCAGAACCCCCTTGATGATGGGCCTGCCGTACTGGACATCGACTTTCTCACCGCGACGGGGCGCGTGGAGGGGCCCCGCGGCTTGGAGGTTCCCGTGCTCTCCCGACGCACTCTCCTGGTGAATACCTACCTGCCGGGCTGCTACGACCTTTCCATCGAGGTGAAGTGCAAGGAGAACGTGGTCTTGTGCGAGCGCTCCATGTACGGTCCGGGAAGGGCCTGGGGGCACTGCAACACGGCATCCTGGGGCCCTTTCGAGGTATGGCTCTTCCCCGAGGGCTGCACCGCGGGGGGCATGGAGACCTGGCTTGCCATCCAGAACCCCGATGATGAGGAGAAGGCCGTACTGGACATCGATTTCCTCACCGCGACGGGGCGCGTGGAGGGGCCCCGCGACGTGGAGGTGCCCGCGCTCTCCCGCCGCACCCTGCGCCTCAACGACTACCTGCCGGGCTGCTACGACCTCTCCGTTGCGGTTTACTGCAACGAAGGAGTGGTGGTCTGCGAGCGTTCCATGTACGGCCCGAATAAGACCTGGGGGCATTGCAGCTCTCTGAACATGTACATGATGGTAGCCGACGCTCCCGATGAAGTTTATCCATACTGGCTCTTCCCCGAGGGCTGCACCGCGGGGGGCATGGAGACCTGGCTTGCCATCCAGAACCCCGATGATGAGGAGAAGGCCGTGGTGGACATCGACTTCCTCACCGCGACGGGGCGGGTGGAGGGGCCCCGCGGCTTGGAGGTGCCCGCGCTCTCCCGCCGCACCCTGCGCCTCAACGACTACCTGCCGGGCTGCTACGACCTCTCCGTGGTGGTTTACCGCAAGGAGGGTTGGGTGGCCTGCGAGCGCTCCATGTACGGTCCGGGGGGACTCTGGGCGCACTGCGGGCAGGGAACCCCCACTTTATGGTGGGCCAGCCAAAACGGCGATGATTTATCCGGTGTCTTCGCGGAGGGCTGCACCGCGGCGGGCATGGAGACCTGGCTGGTACTGCAGAACCCGCTGGAGGAGAAGGCCGTGGTGGACATCGATTTCCTCACCGCGACGGGGCGGGTGGAGGGGCCCCGCGGCGTGGAGGTGCCCGCGCTCTCCCGCCGCACCCTGCGCCTCAACGACTACCTGCCGGGCTGCTACGACCTCTCCGTGGCGGTTTACCGCAAGGAGGGTTTGGCGGTGAGCGAGCGTTCCATGTACGGCCCGGGAAGGGCCTGGGGGCACAACACCTCCGGGATCCAGTTATTCGGCATTTGATAAATGCGTCATGCATATTTCTTGAAAGGGTGCGGGCCCTGGGGGCCCGCACCCATTCCTTCTCGGAGCCTCCCTGAACCCCGCTTTCTTCTGCGTGGGAGAGGCAAGGATGCCCCTAACATGGGCTTATGCCATGAATCAACACGATGGGGATATCGCCGGGCCCGCAATCGTACGGCGCCCACGTCCCATCAAGTGGTGTAATAAGCTCCATCGTGCCATCCCTTTGACGACGACGCCCTAGAAGGCCGCCGGCTCTAGCGACTTCACCTCCTTTTCTGAACCTAAGACCTCACCCTCGATCACGTTTATCCTCGCCTTGGCGAGCGTTTCCAGGCTCATGTAACGCCGGGTCACCTGCCACTCGTCGTCCTGCTCGGCCGGGACGGCACCGACCAGCCGGATGATGGCCTGCCGGTTGGGAAAGATGCCAACGACGTCGGTGCGCCTGCGCACCTCGCGGTTCAGCCGCTCCAGGGGGTTGTTGGACCAGACCTGACGCCACTGCGCCTTGGGATAGGGGGCGAAGGCCAGGATATCGTCGCGGGCCTCCACGGTCATCTCCGCCGCCTCCGGGAAGCGCGCCTCCAGCTGCTCCACCATGGCAGCGTGCTGGCAGAAGACGCTCTTTTTGTCGGGCTGAGCGAAGATGGTGCGCACGCAGGTGGCGACCAGGTCCTGGGAGGCCTTGGGGACCTTGCAAAGGAGGTTGCGGGCGAAGTGGGTGCGGCACCTCTTGAAGGAAGCTCCCGGCAGGCGAGCTGCGATGGCCTCCTTGAGGCCGGGGTGGGCGCCCGCGATGACCAAAGACACCCCGGAGAGCCCGCGGGACAGGAGGCCCCGCAAGAACGCCGTCCAGCCCGCGCCGTCCTCTGAGGTTATGAGGTCTACCCCCAGCACCTCGCGGTGCCCGCCGGAATTCACCGCGATGGCGATGACACACACTACATTCACCACCCTGACGCCCTCGCGCACCTTCTCATGTGAGCGCATCGAGCCAGAGGTAGGTGTAGGGACCTGAGGTCAGGGGGCGGTTCCGGAAGGCCTCCGCCATCTCGTCTAGGGCTTTGGCCATACGGGATACCTGGGAGCGGGATATACCCTCTATGCCCGGCGTCTTCACCGGTTTGTCCATCCTTCGGGTGGAGACGCCGGCCAGATAGCAGTCGGAGATGACGTTGATGAGCGCCTGCTCCGCCCGCCTACGGGGCTCGAGCAGCCAGGCGGGAAAGCAGGAGTCCTGCCTGAGCTTGGGGATCTCTAGGTCGATGGTCCCCACCCGCGTGTCCCGGGGTCGCTGCCGGTGACCGTTGCGCGAGTTCACGCGCTCCACCGATCTCTCCCGGTACTCCGCCCCGCAGATGGCGGCCACCTCGGCATCCATGAGCATGCCCGCCATCAGAGTCATCATCTCCCTGAGCAGGTCCGTATCCGCTTCCTCCAGCTGCTTGCGCAACCACTCCATAAGGTCCATAGTAGGGTTGACCATCGCGCTTCTCCTTTGTCTCTCGGCTTACACTTGAGAAAAGGATGGCACGTTGGTCCTTGCTTTGCTAGGGGGTTTTCGGTTTATACACCACTGCCGGAGACTCTAACGGCTTGCGGCTCGAGAGCGAGGGGGAACAAGCGCATCTCGTATCGGGAGAAACCGCCCGGGCCTGCGCCCATGGGCACGGGGAGCCGGGGTGGGACGCGCGACCTCGGACGTCTCAAACGCGAGGTCCTCCGCACCCCTCAAGGTTTCGGCGGAAGCCTCCGTTAAAAACCTTGTGGACGATATGGCGGCGGGCGGCCCGTTCGCCTCCCGTGCGCGGAGCCCGCTTCGCCGCAGGCAGGATGTCCTTGTCCTTGCGCGCGCCGCGCGCGGGGGTCGACGTACAAAGGAGGAGTCAAAATGGCCGAGGAGTTCAAGCGCGCCGGATTGAGGCTCAACCTGTTCCAGAACGAGGAGTTCGACTTCCAGGTGGTGAGGAGCCTGGGCGCCTCCTGCCGGGGCGGCGCCACGCTGGGAGAGTGCCTGGCCACGGCAGGCCGCATCGAGGACGGCGACGTGCGCGGCTGGGCGCGGGAGTGGGCGGCCACCGCGGGGATGGTGGAGGAGCGCGCGGAGGAGTTCGCCGCCGCCGGGGCGAGGAGCGCGGCCCGCGACGCCTACCTGCGGGCCTCCATGTACTGGCGCGCCGCAGAGTACTACGGCTTTTTCTCCGAGCCCGAGCGGCGCGCCCACTGGGAGAACAGCGTGCGCTGTTTTCGCGCCGCGGCCGGGCTCTCGGGGTATAGCTGGGAGGTACTGGAAATACCCTTCGGGGATCTGAGCCTGCCCGGTTATTTTTTCTCGCCCGGCGGCGGAGGAGGGCGTCTCCCCACCCTGATGGTCCTGTCGGGCTTCGACGGCACCATGGAGGAGTCCTATTTCGGCGTCGCCGCCTACGCCCTGGAGGACGGATACAACGTGATGATGTTCGAGGGTCCCGGCCAAGCGGCCATGTGCCATCTCCATCCCGACCGTCCCTTCATGCCCGATTTCGAGAAGCCGGTGGGCGCGGCGGTGGACCTCGCGCTCTCGAGGCCCGACGTGGACCCGGACCGGCTGGCCCTCATGGGCATCAGCCTGGGAGGGTACTTCGCCGCCCGGGCGGCGGTCCACGACCGCAGGATAACAGCGTGCATCCTCAACTCCCCCATCATAGACATGCACGCCTATTTCGCCGGCTCCGCGCTGAAGAACCTGGTCGAGCTGCCGGAGGAGGATTACGAGGCGGCCATGCAGGCGGTGCCGGTCATCCGCTGGGTGATCGAGACCTTCGGCCGGCGCTTCGGGGCGAGGACCGTGCCCGCCATGCTGGAGAGGATGAAGGAGTTCAACATCCTGGGGCGGGAGGGCGAGATCGCCTGCGCCACCTTGTCCCTGGTGGGGGAGGGGGAGGGCGAGGAGGCCCGCAGGCAGGCCGAGCTCTTCCACGCCAGGGTATCGGGGCCCAAGGCCATGCACGTGTTCAAGGCGGCGGAGGGGGCGGACGCGCACTGCCAGGTGGGCAACCTGCCCCTGGCGGCCGGCGTGATCCTGGCCTGGCTGAAGAAGGTCGACTGGGGAAGCCGGGCCTAGCCGGTTTCAGGGTCAACCCCGGACATGGGACGTTTGGTGCTGCCCGGTCGTGTTGATCGGCGCGGTTCCGCGCCGGTTTCCTTCTTCCGGCCCGGGCCGCCTGGAATAGTGGAATAGGGGTCGTGTCTTCGCTTTTTCATTCCGTCGTTTCGTCTTTTGGGTGCGCGCCGTCTCCTCGGAACGAAAAAGTGAAGACACGAACCTCATCTCCGCTCCGCAACGCCTGGCACCGTTGCGCCTCCGGCGCGATCGCTTCCGCGATGCAGGCTGTCGGGTGGGGGAGGGAAATCCCGGCGTGCATATCCGGACGGGTGCTTCAGCGGCGGAACCGTCCGGCGAAGCGGGCGGCGCGCAGCAGGGGGTGGGAGCGCATCTCCTCCAGGAAGTCCCGGATGTCGTCGACGGTCTCCCGCGTGTTGCGTCCTTCTGCTGAGATGTTGCGAACCCGCTCTTCCATGGAGCGGATAGAATCGCCGAGGCTCGCGGAATAACGCGAGAACTCGCGGCCCCAGGCCTGGCCGTCCTTCCAGGCGTAACGGAAGGCGCGGTAGAGGAGCAGGCCCGTCCTGACCAGCAGGGCCAGGGACAGGAAGAGAAGGGCCAGGGACGCGAGAACCGTCATCCAGGCGGCGAAACCCATGCAGTCTCCCTTCCAGTCCCAGGTCATCACTTATGTCATCTCGCCGGTGGTGATAGCATATCCCTCGCCTGGGAGGGGCGGCAAGATTCGTTTCGCGTAGCGAGGCGACATCTTCCTCCCGAGGCCCGCACGCACGATATTCTTGCGGACGCCCGGAGAATTCTTGCGGACGCCCGGAGAAGGGCAGCCCGGTTTCCCCGGATCCCGTATCATTTCAGCAGGAGATTCGGGCGGAAGAAGGTGAAGGGGCCCGCGCGATGCTGTAACGTTTCGGTAGGCGCTTTCCGGGTTGAAAAAGGTTGAGAGACCGCGCGGGGCGTTTGACAAAAAGGGAGGCCGCTTCTTACCATGCATTTTGACGCCTTGCGGGGGCGGCGTTCCGCTTGCGGGCTTATCACGACGGCGCGGACGCATGTGGCATGGTCCATGGGCGGGACGGTAGCCTCGCGGGCGGGGAAGGGGTGGGTGGAGGAAGGAGAGCGTCGGCAGGGTTCCACGCTGCGGACCGGAATGCGGCCTGCATACGCCCGGGGCAGGCAGGGAGAACCATGGAAGAACCGTGGGGATGTATGCCGGGTATGGGAATGGCAGGACCAGGCATGGGAAGTGGCGGGAAGGAAAGACGGCGGAGGTGAAACCCGAGGTGCCAGGTAAGGCCGCACGCGCGGAAGGATGCGACATGCCCAAGGCCTACGACCCGGGCGAGGTGGAGGAGAAATGGTACTCCTTCTGGGAGGAGAAGGGGTACTTCCACGCCGAGGTGAACCCGGAAAGGGAGCCCTTCACCATCGTCATACCCCCTCCCAACGTGACCGGTTCCCTGCACCTCGGGCACGCCCTCAACAACTCCCTGCAGGACTTCATCGTGCGGCGCAAGCGCATGCAGGGCTACGAGACCCTGTGGCTGCCGGGCACGGACCACGCGGCCATCGCCACCCAGGCGGTGGTGGAACGCAACCTCGCCCGTGAGGGCAAGACGCGGTGGGAGATAGGGCGCGAGGCCTTCCTGGAAAGGGTCTGGCAGTGGGTGGAGGAATACGGCGGCACCATCATCAGGCAGCTCAAGCGCATGGGCTGCTCCTGCGACTGGGAGCGGGAGCGTTTCACCATGGACGAGGGCTGCTCGCGCGCCGTGCGCGAGGTCTTCGTGCGCCTCTACGAGGAGGGCCTCATCTACCAGGGATACTACATCGTGAACTGGTGCCCGCGCTGCCTCACCGCCATCTCGGACATCGAGGTGGAGCACGAGGAGGTGGAGGGAAAGCTCTGGTACATCCGCTACGATCTCAAGGACTCCGATGAATGTTTCTACGTGGCCACCACCCGGCCGGAGACCATGCTGGGCGACACCGGGGTGGCGGTCAACCCGCGCGACCACCGCTACCGCCACCTGGTGGGGAAAACGGCCGTCCTCCCCCTGCTGGGGCGGGAGCTGCCCATCATAGCCGACGATTTCGTGGACCCCGAGTTCGGCACCGGCGCGGTGAAGGTCACCCCCGCCCACGACCCCAACGACTTCGAGATGGGGAAACGGCACGGCCTGCCGGAGATCAACATCTTCACCCCCGAGGCGGTGGTGAACGAGAACGGCGGCCCCTACGAGGGGCTGGACCGCTACGAGGCGCGCAACGCCGTGGTGCGCGACCTGGAGAAGATGCACTACGTCCAGAAAGTGGAAAACCACCTGCACGCGGTGGGGCACTGCTACCGCTGCCACACCGTCATCGAGCCCTACCTATCCAAGCAGTGGTTCGTGAGCATGAAGGAGCTGGCGGAACCGGCTATCAAGGCGGTGGAGGAGGGGAGGACGCGTTTCGTGCCTGCCCGCTGGGAGAAGATCTACTTCGACTGGATGTACAACGTGCGCGACTGGTGCATCTCGCGCCAGCTCTGGTTCGGGCACCGCATCCCCGCCTGGTACTGCCGGGAATGCGGGCGGGTCATCGTGTCGCGCGAGGACCCGGACCGCTGCCCGTGCGGCGGGGAGCTGGAGCAGGACCCCGACGTGCTGGACACCTGGTTCTCCTCCGGCCTGTGGCCCTTCTCCACCCTGGGCTGGCCCGAGGACGTGCCCGAGCTCGGTTACTTCTATCCCACCTCGGTGCTGGTGACGGCCTTCGATATCATCTTCTTCTGGGTGGCGCGCATGATGTTCCTGGGCATCCACTTCATGGGCGACGTGCCCTTCCGCGAGGTCTTCGTCACCGCCCTCATCCGCGACGAGTCGGGGAAGAAGATGAGCAAGTCGTCGGGGAACGTCATCGACCCCCTGGACGTCATCGAGCGTTACGGGGCCGACGCCCTGCGCTTTACCCTTGGGCACATCGCCGTGCCCGGGAGGGACGTCTTCCTCTCGGAGGAGCGCATCGCCGGCAGCCGCCATTTCTGCAACAAGATCTGGAACGCCTCCCGCTTCACCATCATGAACCTGGAGGACTTCGACCCGCAGGAGGTCGGGGAGGAAAAACTGGAACTCACCCTGGCCGATCGCTGGATCCTCTCCAGGTTGAGCGGGCTCATAACGTCCATGGACGAGTTCTTCGGATCCTACAACTTCAGCGAGGCCTGCCGTGCGCTCTACGAGTTCTTCTGGGGCGACTTCTGCGACTGGTACGTGGAGCTCTCGAAGCTGCGCCTCTACGGCGGGGACGGCACGGCCAGGCGCACGGCCCAGCACGTGCTGTGGACGGTGCTGGAGCAGGCCCTGCGCCTGCTGCACCCTTTCATGCCCTTCATCACCGAGGAGATATGGCAGCGCTTGCCACACGAGGGCGAGTCGCTGGTGGTGGCGCCCTGGCCGCGGCCGCGGGCTGAGCATCGCGACGCGCGTGCGGAGGAGGAGATGGCCGTACTGCAGGAGATCATCACCTGCCTGCGGCGTCTGCGTTCCGAGATGGGAGTGCGCCCCAACGTGCAAGTGGAGGCGATGGCGGTTCCCCTGGTCGAGGGCAGGCGCGAGCTCTTGCTCGAGCACGCGCTTTACGTGACCTCGCAGGCGCGGCTCTCCTCGCTCCGGCTGGTGGAGGGCGTGGAGGACCCGACCGCCTACGCGCGGGGGGTGGCGGCCGGCGTGGAGGTCTTCATCCCCCTGAAGGGGGAGGCTTTCTCGGAAGAGGCGGAGAGGATAAGGCGCGAGATCGCGCGGCTGGAGGAGGAAGCCCGCCGTTTCCAGGCCAAGCTGTCCAACGACCAGTTCCTGGCCAAGGCGCCTCCCGAAGTGGTGCGCAAGGAGCGGAAGAGGCTGGCCGAAAACCGGCTCAAGGTGGAACGCCTCAGCGAACAGCTGAGACTTTTGGGGGAGTAGCGGCAAACGGGACCTGTTCCCACGGCATCGCCGGCAATAAACGGTCCCTGGCCCCAGGGCGTGGTCCATGGTGTTGACGGTGAAGGGAAGGTTGCGCGGTGGATTTCAGGGAGGCGGAGGAATACCTCGACCGCAGGTCGCGCTTCGGCATAAAACCGGGGCTGGACCGCATCCGCCCGCTCCTCGAGCGGCTGGGTAACCCCCAGCTCGCTTACCCTTCCATCCATATAACAGGCACCAACGGCAAGACCTCCGTCGCGCGCATGGTCTCCTCCATCCTGGGGGTGGGAGGGAGGAGGGTCGCACGTTATACCTCCCCCCATCTCCAGAGCGTTACCGAACGCATATGCGTGGACGGACGGCCCGTGAGCGAGCGGGAGTTCGCCGCGCTGCTGGAGGCGGTCATCCCCGCGGTGGAGGAGACGGACGCGGAAACGGGCGACCCGCTCACCTACTTCGAGGTCACCACGGCCATGGCCTTCCTTCATTTCGCGCGGCGGAAGGTCGACCTGGCGGTCGCCGAGGTGGGGCTGGGCGGACGGTGGGACGCGACGAACCTGGTGCGTTCGCGGGTGCAGGTGATCACCAGGGTCGCCTACGACCACATGGACGTTTTGGGGGACACGCTGGAGGAGATCGCCTTCGAGAAGGCGGGGATCATCAAGGAGGGAAGCGTGGTGATAACGGCGGTGGATCACCCCGGGTCCTTCAGGGTGATCGAGGAGGCGTGCCGGGAGAAAGGGAGCGACCTGAAGATATTTGGAAAAGATTTCCATCTACTTTATAATCTTACCTACGGCGTGGAAACGGGCAAGATCGGGCAGGTTGTGGGCGTACGGGGCCTGCTGCGGGAATACGGCGACCTCTACCTCCCCCTGCTGGGCGAGCACCAGGGGGTGAACGCCGCCTGCGCGGTGGCGGCCTGCGAGGCCTACGCCGGATCGGCGCGGGACCTTTCCCTCACGGAAGTGGAGGCGGGCCTGCGCCGCGTCACCTCGCCGGGGAGGCTGGAGGTGGTCTCGCTGCACCCACTGGTGCTCCTAGACGGCGCCCATAACCCCGACGGCGCGGAGCGCCTGGCGCAGGTGATTGCGAACGACCTCGATTTCGAGAGGCTGGTGCTGGTGATCGGGATCCTGGAGGACAAGGACATGCGCCGCATTCTGGAGGTGCTGCTCCCCCTGGCGGACACCGTGGTGGTGACGCAGAGCTCGGAGGAGAGGGCCGCTCCCGCCCGCAGGCTGGCGGCACTGGTGCGGGAGATGGGCCGCGATTGCGTGGTGGTGGAGGATCTGAGGGAGGCGGTGAAGTTCGCCCGCACCCTGGCCGCGGTCACGGACATGGTCTGCGTCACCGGGTCGCTCTACACGGTTGGGGAGGCGAGGGCGGCCATGGGCCTGCGCCCGGAGTAGGTGTAGGGGTATCGCTCACCCCGTTATCGCTTCGCGGATGAGGTACGGGATAGAAGGTGATCGGAAGGAGGATAAGGCAGGAGGGGCGAAAAGGCGTAACGAGGAATCGCGCGAGGTAACATGGCGGAAGAGGCATGCAAAACACGGGAGCAAGAAGACGGCGTGGAACCGTAAGGGAGGACGGAGGAGCAAGAAAGACATGGAAAAGGAGAGGACCCTGGTCCTGGTCAAGCCCGACGGGGTGGAGAGGGGACTGGTGGGAGAGGTGATCTCCCGCTTCGAGAGGCTGGGCATGCGCATCGTGGCCATGCGCATGCTGAGGATGGACGAGGAGCTCGCCTCGCGGCATTACGCGGAACACGCGGGAAAGGATTTCTACGCGGAGCTGGTATCCTTCATAACCTCGGGCGACGTGGTGGCCATGGTGCTGGAAGGGGAGGCGGCCGTATCTCAGGTGCGCAAGGTGATGGGGGAGACGGACCCCCGCAAGGCGGCTCCCGGGACCATCAGGGGGGATTTCGCGGTGGAGATCACCCGCAACATCGTGCACGGTTCCGACAGCCCGGATACCGCCGCCAGGGAGATCGACCTCTTCTTCCCCGGGCTCGCATGAGAAGCTCTTCCCCGGACTCACCGTGAACGTGGGTGACGTGGGCCGGGTAACGGGCGGCGCGGCACCCGCCGGGATACGCGGCGTTTCGGGCGGCGTGCCGGCCCATGGAGCCGGACGGGGGTGCGGCCCTCGCCGGGTTGAGGGAACCGGGGGATGCCCGCTTCCGTCTACGGAACGGTGGGGCCGTGCCTACGGCATGCCGGGCATCCGCACCTCTTTGACCTGCTGAAAGGAGCGGGAAAGGGTATTGACGGCGTCCCCATGTGATAAAATGTTTGGTGCAGCAAGCGGCCTTCGGGCCGTTAAAAATATGAGGGAAAGGTGATAGGTATGTTCTCCTCCTGGGAGATGCTGGGAAGGGACATGGCCATCGACCTGGGGACGGCGAACACCCTGGTCTACGTGCGCGGGAAGGGCATCGTGCTCAACGAGCCCTCCGTGGTGGCCATCAACACCAGCAACGGCGCCATCCTCGCGGTGGGGGCGGAGGCGAAGAGGATGATCGGCCGTACCCCGGGCCATATCGTCGCGGTGCGCCCCCTCAAGGACGGGGTGATCGCCGATTTCGACGTCACGGAGAAGATGCTCCGCTACTTCATCCAGAAGGTGCACAAGAGGCGCCTCTTCGCCAGGCCCCGGGTGGTGGTCTGCGTGCCCTCGGGGACCACCGGGGTGGAGCAGAGGGCGGTCGAGGAGGCCTGCATACAGGCGGGAGCGAGGGCCGCCTACATCATCGAGGAACCCATGGCGGCGGCCATCGGGGCGGGACTTCCCATCCACGAGCCCACCGGAAACATGGTAGTGGACGTGGGCGGCGGCACCACGGAGGTGGCGGTGATCTCCCTGGGGGGCATAGTGACCAGCGAGTCCATCCGCATCGGCGGGGACGAGCTGGACGAGGCGGTGGTCAACTACATAAAGAGGGAGTACAACCTCATGATCGGGGAGCGAACGGCGGAGGAGCTGAAGATCCAGATCGGATCCGCTTTCCCCGTGGATGACGAGATCAACGCGGAGATAAGAGGGAGGGACCTGGTCACCGGCCTGCCCAAGACCATCGTGGTGCTGGCGGAGGAGATCAGGGAGGCCATAGAGGAGCCCGTCTCCTCCATCGTGGAAGCGGTCAAGACCACCCTGGACAAGACTCCCCCGGAGCTGGCCTCCGATATCATGGACCGCGGCATTTACCTCACGGGTGGGGGATCCCTGCTCACCGGGCTGGACGAGAGGTTGCGGCACGAGACGGCTATGCCGGTGGTGGTCACCGCCTCGCCCCTGTCCGACGTGGCCATAGGATCGGGGAAATGCCTCGAGGAGTTCGATATCATGAAAAAGGTGTTGATCTCCTCATCCCGGCACTGATCCGGGGTTGAGCGATCATGATGGAGAGAGAGAACCGGCGCCAGCGCACGCTGCTGATCATCCTCGTCGTCATCTGCGTCCTCCTGGTCACCGTCTATTCACGCGAGAGCGACGACGGGCTCTTCCACCGCCTGCAGCGCTTCTCCATGGACGTCGTCTCCCCCCTCCAGAAAGGGATGAAGAAGGTGTTCGGCCCGGTGCGGGACGGCATCGCTTTCCTGCTGGACCTGGGGAGGGCGAGGGGGGAACGCGACCGCCTGAAAGAGGAGGTCAAGGACCTGGAGGAGAAGGTGCACGAGCTGGAGGAGACGAAGCGGGAGAACGAGATGCTGCGGGAGATGATCTCCGTCAAGGAAGCCAACCCGGAACTGGAATTCCTGGTCGTGGACGTCATCGGCGCCAACCCGGACGCGTGGGAACAGACCATCCTCATCGGGGCGGGCTACTCCGACGGCCTGAAGGAATACATGGCGGTGCTGAGCGAGGACGGGAGCCTGGTGGGGAGGATCATTCTCTGCACCTCGCAGTCCTCCGTAGTCCAGCTCATCACCGACGAGGAGAGCGCGGTGGGGGCGAAGCTGCAGCGCAACTCGGAGATGGGCGTGCTGCGCGGCGAGGGGGGCGGAAAGGTGCACCTGGAGCTTCTCAACCAGGACGCGGACGTGCGCACGGGAGACATGGTCGTCTCCTCCGGCCTCGGGGGCACCTGCCCGGCCGGCATTCCCATAGGCGTCATCACCGAGATAGGGGAAAAGCAGGCGGACCTTTCGGTGGGCATCATCATCCAGCCCCGGGCCAACATGACCCGCCTGGACAAGGTCATGGTGGTGATGTCGCCACAGCCTTCCACCGCCCCGGGAGTGGCGGAAGGAGGTCGTTGAGATATGATGTCCGCACACCGCCGCCTCCTTTTCGCCATCATCCTTCTGGTCTTCCTGCTCATACAGGTGGGGGTGGCGACGGAGATAAGCGTGGGAAGGGTGAAGCCGGACATCCTGCTGGTGGCCACCATATGCTGGGCGCTGCTGGAGGGGCCGAGCCGGGGCGCGCTGTTCGGGTTTTTCGGCGGCCTGCTCGAGGACGCCTTCACCACGGCCGTTATGGGGGTGGGGGCGTTCGCCAAGACCATCCTGGGCTACGCGGGCGGGGAACTGCGGCAGCGCGTCATATCGAAATCCGTCGTCTGGCCGGCCGTCATCGTCTTTTTCGGCTCCATCCTGCACGAGCTCATCAAGTTCGCGACCTGGGCCATGGTGGGCATGGAGGAGAGGCCCGCCTTCAATTTCGGCATCATAGCCGGGATGGCGCTTTACAACGCCCTCCTCACCCTGGTGGTGTATCCCGTGCTGGCGAGGTTCAGCACCGGCGAGGAAAGGGCGTTGATGTTCTGATGGGGGGTGTAGATGATGCCGGTTAACCCGCAGCAGAAGGGCGCCATGGTCCATCGCTACACCCTTTTCGTGATGTTCGTAGGGGTCATGGTAGCGGTGCTCGTGGTGAGGTTGTGGTTCCTGCAGGTGGTGCAGGGGGACCGCTACCGCGTAATGGCCGAGGGCAACCGCATACGCGAGGTCCCCCTCGAGGCCTCGCGGGGCAAGATCCTGGACAGGAACGGTCAGATGCTGGTGGGCAACCGCTGGGCCCTATCCATTTTCGTCCTTCCCACCGAGTTCGAGAAGCTGGAGGACAAGGAAGGGGAGGCGGCGAGGCTGGCGGAGATGCTGGGCATGAGTGCCGAGGAGGTCCTGGAAAAGGTGCAGGGGGAGGAGGTGCAGCCCCACAAGCCGGTGCTGATCCGCAAGGACGTGGACCCCCGCGTCTACTTCTACATCGCCGAGCGGCAGGTGGATTTTCCCTGGGTGCTGGCGGAGAAGATGCCGGTGCGCGAGTACCCCGAGGGGGACGAGAGCCTGGCCGCCCACGTCCTCGGTTACCTGGGCGAGATATCGGAGGAACAACTGGAGAAGCTGAGCGAGAAGGGGTACAAGGCGGGGGACATCGTGGGCACCTCGGGCGTGGAGGCCTATTACGAGGACATCCTGCGCGGCGTGGACGGCAAGATGATCATGGAGGTGGATGCCCAGGGGAAGCCGCTGCAGGAGCTGGGAAAGGAGGAGCGCAACCCCGGGAAAACCCTGGTCCTGACGCTTGAAAAGGAGCTGCAGAGGGAGGTGGAGAGGAGCTTGCGCGACGGCATGGCAAGGGCGCGCACCTATTTCGACAAGGAGAGGGGTATGAGCTACGTGGCTCCGGCGGGGGCTGCCGTGGTGCTCGACCCCCGCAACGGCGAGATACTGGCCATGGCCAGCGAGCCCACCTTCAACCTCGAGGATTTCGTGGGCGGCATCGACGAGGAGGAGTGGCGCAAGCTCAACGACCCCGCGAATAACTACCCCCTGAACAACAGGGCCATCGTAGGGCAGTATCCGCCGGGTTCCACCTTCAAGGTGGTGACCGCCATGGCCGCCCTGCAGGAGGGGATGGTGGCCGCCCGTTCCCCCTTCCGCTGCAACCACGTGTTCAACCGCGGGGAGTTCGAGCAGTTCCCCAAGACGTGCTGGGGAACGCACGGCTCCATCGATTTCATCGACGGGATCATCCAATCCTGCGACGTGGTCTTCTACGAGTTGGGGTACGCCTTCTACGAGAACCGTAACCGGGAAGGCTGGGTCACGCGCCTGCAGGACTACGCTCTCCTGGCCGGCCTGGGCCACACCACGGGGGTGGACCTGCCAAACGAGTTCGAGGGGAGGGTCCCGACCCCCCAGTGGAAGTGGGAGTTCAACCAGGGAAACCCGGATTACCAGAGGTGGTACCCGGGGGATACGGTGAACATGGCCGTGGGCCAGGGGGATATCCTGGTAACCCCGCTGCAGCTGGCGAACCTCTACGCCGCCATCGCGAACCGCGGGCCTTTTTACCGGCCTCACGTGGGCAAGGAGATCCTCACCTACCTGGGCGAGACGGTGGAGACCATTCAGCCGCAGCGCCTGGGCGATATCACGGAACCCCGGAACGAGCTGGGCATATACGTGGGGAAAGACAAGCTCGACGTGGTGCGTTCCGCCCTCACCGGCGTGGTGGGCGGCGGGGGCACGGCGGCGGGCGCTTTCGCCGGCTTCCCCATAAGCCAGATACCCGTGGCGGGAAAGACCGGGACGGCCGAGGTGCAAGGCAAGCAGCCCTGCGCGTGGTTCGCCTGCTATGCGCCCGCGTACGATCCCCGCTACGTGGTGGTGGTCATGGTGGAAGAGGGTGGGCACGGAGGCCTGGTGGCTGCACCGATCGCGCGCCACATACTCGAATACATCTTCGGCCTGCCCCAGGGCCAGCCCGAAGTGACGGTGACGGAGTAGGAAGCCTTGTAGAGGGAGAGAACATATGCCGCAACGGCTGGGAAGGGTACTGGCTCCCAAGGTCACGGAGCGGAAGAGGAGCGACGAGCTGGCACGGCGGCTGGGCGAGCTCCCCGTCCGTCACGTGGACTGGACGCTCCTGGCGATAACCCTCTTCCTCGTGGTCTTCGGCATGATCATCCAGTATAGCGCCACCCGCGGCGACAACCCGGACCACCCGACCTATTACGTGCTGCGCACGGCGCTGAACCTCCTGCTGGGCCTGGTGGCGATGGGCCTCATCCTCAGCTTCGATTACCGCCGGCTGAAGGTGGCGACGCCCTTCATCTACGCGTTCTTCCTCCTGGCCCTGCTGGCGGTGTTCATCGCGGAGGAATCCATGGGCTCCCAGCGGTGGATAACCCTGGGCCCGCTGAGCTTCCAGCCCTCGGAGTACTGCAAGCTGGTGCTCATACTGACCCTGGCCAATTACCTCTCCGACAACCGCTCCGACCCGGAATCGTTCCGCAGTTTCTTCATCCCCGTGCTGTGGACGATGCCCTTGATGGTGCTCGTCTTCCTGCAACCGGACCTTGGGACGACCATGGTTTTCGCGGCCATCCTCCTGGGTATGCTCTATCTCGTGGGATGCCGCATGCGCTACTGGCTCGGCTTCCTGGGGTTCGGGGTGCTGGGATTCGTGCTGGGTTTCGCCTTCCATTTCTTCAAGCCTTACCAGGTGGAGCGCTTTACGGCTTTTCTCAAGCAGGGGGCGAGCATACAGGGTGCCGGTTACCAGCTCATGCAGTCGAAGATAGCCATCGGGTCCGGCCAGCTGGTGGGTAAGGGCCTGCTCAAGGGCACGCAGACCAACCTGAAGTTCATCCCCGCCCACCATACCGACTTCGTCTTCGCCGTGGTGGGGGAGGAGCTTGGCTTGCTGGGAGCCCTCCTCCTCATCGCCGCCTTCTGTTACCTGCTCTGGCGCGGGGTGCGCATCGCCAACAACGCGCGCGATTTCTATGGCACCATGATCGCCTTCGGCGTCGTGGTCATGTTCGCCTTCCAGATGATCGTGAACATCGGGATGACCATCGGGATCATGCCCATCACCGGTATACCCCTACCCTTCATCACCTACGGAGGGTCCAACCTGGTGGTCAACCTCATGGCCATAGGCCTGCTCACCAACGTCTACATGCGCAGGTTTTCCCAGATATAGGCATTTCGCGATCTATTGGAATATATTGGTAAGAACCTGGGGAGCGGGAAGGAGGAACATGCAAGGGGAAACGGAAGCGGACCGGCCCTTCCGGTCCGGGTTCGTCGGCATCATCGGGCGGCCCAACGTGGGAAAGTCGACCCTCCTCAACAACCTCATGCACCGCAAGTTGGCCATCATCTCCGACAAGCCGCAGACGACGCGAAACAGGATACGCTGCGTGCTGACCCGTGACGACGCGCAGGTGGTCTTCATCGACACCCCCGGTTTTCACAAACCGCGCAATGCCCTGGGGGAGCGTTTGAACAAGGCGGTGCGCGAGACCCTCTCCGAGGTGGACGTGGTGGTGTTCATGCTCGACGGTACCCAGACCATAGGCAAGGGGGACCTCTTCATCGCCAGGGAACTGGAGGAGCTGGAGACGCCGGTGGTGGCGGTTCTCAACAAGATAGACCGCCTTAACGCCGACCAGGTGGAAGCCCAGCTGGCCGTTGTCGAGAAGCTGGGCGAGTTCCGCGATATCATCCCCCTCGCGGCCAAGACGGGGGAGAACGTGCATGCCCTCGTGGAGCGCATAGTAGAATTGCTCCCCGAGGGCCCCAAGTACTATCCGGACGACATGGTCACCGACCAGCCGGCCTCCTTCATCGTGGCCGAGATCATCAGGGAGAAGGTCCTGCAGCTGACGCGGGAGGAGGTGCCTCACAGCGTCGCCGTGGTGGTGGAGGAGATGAAAAAGCGCGAGGAGAGCGACCTCGTGGATATCGATGCCGTGATCTACGTTGAGAGGGATTCCCAGAAAGGCATCATCATCGGCAGGGGAGGCAGGATGCTCAAGGAGATCGGCACGCGGAGCCGGCAGGAGATCGAGCCCCTGCTGGGGGAGCGGGTTTACCTGCGCCTGCAGGTCAAGGTGGAGAAGGACTGGTCAAGGCGGCCGCAGCTGGTCAGGAGGATGGGTTACTGAATGCCCCGGTTCGTAAATGAGGGTATGGTGACAGGCACATGGAGGAGAGGAACCGCGTACTGGGCGAGAGCCTGAGCGAGCTTCTTGAGCAGGGGAGGATGGGCGCGGCGCTCGCCCTGCTCGACGGGCTGCACCCGGCGGACGCCGCCGAGGTCCTGGAGAGCGTGCCCTACGAGGCGAGGTTGCGCATCTTCAAGGCATGGGATGCGGAGGAATCCTCCGAAGCCCTGCTCGAGATGTCCGAGGGCGGGCAGGTGGAGGTGGTCCAGGGCCTGGCGCGTAACCTGGCGGTGCGCATCATCTCCGAGATGCCCCCGGATGACGCCGTGGACCTGCTGGCGGACCTTCCGCCCAAGCTGGCGGAATCCATCCTTTCCGGTATCAACCCCGTTCACGCCGGCAAGCTGCGGCGGCTTCTCGCCCACGGCGAGAACACCGCCGGCGGGCTGATGACCCCCGAGGCCGTGCGGCTGCCCGATTCCCTTACCGTGGGGGAGATCCTGGAGGAATTGCGCGGGGCTCCGGAGAGCATAGAGATGATCTACTACGTTTATCTCCACGACGAGAACGACCGCCTCACGGGGGTGATATCGTTGCGCGAACTGATCGTCGCCGCTCCCGACCTGCCCGTGCGCGATATCATGCACCGCGACCTCATCACCGTGGGGCCGGGGGAGGACCAGGAAATAGTCGCCTCCCTCATCGACCGCTACGACCTGCTGGCGTTGCCGGTGGTGGACGAGCAGGGCAGGCTTCTCGGCATCGTGACCTTTGACGACGTGATGGACGTCATCGAGGAGGAGAGCAAGGAGGATATCTACGGCCTGGCGGGGACCTTCGAAGCGGAGGAAGGGAGGGAACGCCGTCCCTTCCTGGCGGCCTTCCTGGGAAGGCTCCCCTGGGTGCTCGTGGCGCTCGCCCTCGAGCTGCTGCTGGCGGGAGGGATACTCAGGGCGTTCTCCGGCGTGCTCAGGGAACACCTGGCGGTGATGTTCTTCATACCCGCCATCCTCTCCATGGGAAGTACCGTTTCGCTGCAGAGCGCCGCCCGCATCTCCGTGGATATCGCCCACGGGGGGGAGAGGCGCGGGAGAGCAAGGGGCATCCTGGGGGAGGCGGGCGTGGGACTCCTGGTGGCCGTTTTCGCCGGAGGGGCAATGGCCCTGGTGGCATGGTCCATGCGGGAAAGCGCTCGACTGGGAATGGTGGTGGGCCTGGCCATGGCGTGCAGCGTGGTCTTCGCTGCCCTGGTGGGAGCCGCGCTTCCCCTCACCCTGCGGGCCATGGGGAAGGACCCGTCGCGGGCGGGGGAGCCGCTGCTGGCGACCCTGATGGACGTCCTCTGCCTGGCGGTTTACATGGCGATCAGCCTGGCCCTCGTGTGAGAGCGGGAGAGAAGCGGCGTGGAGAAGGAGTACCTGGAATTATTTCCCACAGCAGGCCACCTGGCTTACCTGCTTGACGCCACCCTGCTGCGTCCCGAGGCCACGGAGTCGGATTATCTCGCTTTCCTGAGGGAGGCGGCGGACGGGCGCTTTCGGACCGTCTTCGTCCCCCCCTGCTATCTCCCCATGGCGCGCCTGGAGCTGCAGGGAAGCGGTGTGGCCCTGGGGGCCCCCGTCGCCTTCCCCTTCGGTTATGCCTCCACGGACGCCAAGAAGGCGGAGGCGGTCTTCGCGCTGCAGCAGGGCGCGACGGAGCTGGACATGGTGATAAACATCTCGGCCCTCAAGTCGGGGAGATTGCAGCGGGTGAGGGAGGATATCGGCGCGGTGGTGGGGCTGGCCCGACGTTATGACGCGGGCAGGGGGGAAGGCCACGTGGTGGTGAAGGTCATCCTCGAGACCTGTTACCTCACCCGCGAGGAGATGCGCCAGGGCGCGCTGCTCTCCATGGAGGCGGGCGCGGATTTCGTCAAGACCTCCACCGGTGTCGCCGAGCGGGGAGCCACCGCCGAGGACGTGGCCTTCCTGCGCGAGGTGGTGGGGCCGGGTTTCGGGGTGAAGGCCAGCGGCGGGATAAGGACGCTCCGCGACGTGGTGGAGATGGTGAGGGCCGGGGCCAACCGTATCGGCACCAGCGCGGCCTACACCATACTCCAGGAATACCTCCACATGTTCCCCTGGAGATGAGGGAGAGAGCTGCGCCCGCTCAATTGACCCTTTCCTTACTGCTTCCGGCCCGGGGCCTCAGGGTAACGGTCTCGCTCGCAGGCTCGCTGCGACCGACCCGGTCGTTCCCGGCCTCAGCAAGGTGCGTTTCCTTCCTTCTTCCGGCGGCCGGGCCGCCGGGTAACGGTCTCGCTCGCAGGCTCGCTGCGACCGACCCGGTCGTTCCCGGCCTTAGTGGTTGCGTATAAGGAGGCCGGGCCGGGGTTTCGTGCTCGCTCCGCGACGCGCGGCCTCGCGATGGTTTCCCCTCTTCATGCAGGAGCTCCATCCATGCAAGGGTTTATCACCTACCTTCCTCGTCCGGAGGCCGCTTGCGATGTCGCTCGCCCGACCCCCGGACCCGGCCTTGGTGGGTGGTTCAGTAAAGGCTCGCTGCGACCGACCCTGTAGTTCCCGGCCTTGGTGGGTGGGAATCGGGAGGCCGCTTGCGATGTCCCTCGCCCGATCCCCGGACCCGGCCTTGGTGGGTGATTCAGCAAAGGCTCGCTGCGACCGACCCTGTAGTTCCCCGGGCTGGGTGGTTGCGTGTCCGTACTGCTTCCGGCCCGGGGCCTCAGGGTAACGGTCTCGCTCGGCGCCGCGCGCCTTTCCCGTGCATGCGAAACACGGGGTAGGCGTCCTCGCTGCGACCGACCCTGTAGTTCCCCGGGCTTCGCACCTCGCTTGCCCGTGTGATAGCATTCACTTATGGCGATATCCCGGTGAAGAACCGCGGTAACGCGGCTTGCGAGGGCTCGTGAGGTTTGGTCAGCGCGAAAGGTGGCGGGAAGAGCGATCTTGAGGGATAGCCGAGGGGCTTCCCTGTGGCGGTCGGCCTCGTCGGGGAAGGAAGGAAAGGGAGGCATGTATGGGAAACGTCGCCGGGGCGTATTGCCCCTTCAGGGTGTCCGCCATCGCGGGCGCGCTTTCGCCGTGCAACGATGAGTGCGCGCTCTACATTCCAACCTCCAAGATGCCGCCGCAGAAGAGCTGCGCGCTTTCCATACTCGGCGTCTACGCCCTGCAGAGGATCATCTTCAAGCAGCAGGAGGGGGCTGGAGAGGCCGGGGAACGGGAGGAGTGAGCCCGCGGCACCCCCGTGGGAGTGATGCCGGCCGCGACGGAGGCGGCACGGGCGAGAGGCGGCGTAAGGTGCCGCTCGAAAGGGAATGGGAGGTAAGGTCGAGCGTGGAGGGACCCATGGTAGAAAAGCCGCAAGGGGCGCTTCCCCGCCACGTGGCCATCATCATGGACGGAAACGGCCGGTGGGCAAAAAGCAGAGACCTACCCCGCATAGCCGGCCATAAGGCGGGGGAGAAGTCCATCACGGATGTCGTGCGGGCCGCCTCGGAGTGGGGGATCGAGGCGCTCTCGCTCTTCGCCTTCTCCACGGAGAACTGGAACCGGCCGGAAAACGAGGTCAGTTTCCTCATGAGCTTCAACCGCAACCTCCTGAACAAGCGGGTGAAGGAGTTTCACGAGCGCAACATACGCATCCGCCACCTCGGGCGGAGGGATCGCATCCCCCCCTCGACCCTGCAGGCCATCGACAACGCCGTGGAGATGACCAGGGACAACACCGGCATGAGCCTTAACATCGCCTTCAACTACGGGGGCCGGACGGAGATCATGGACGCCGTCCGCGCGCTCTGCGGGGACGTGGCGCAGGGGAGGGTAAGCCCGGAGGAGGTGGACGAGGAACGCTTCCGCTCCTACCTCTACCTCCCGGACATGCCGGATCCCGACCTGCTGATCCGTACCGCGGGAGAGATGCGCATCAGCAACTTCATGATCTGGGAACTGGCCTACACGGAGCTCTACGTCACCGAGGTCCTCTGGCCCGACTTCGACCGCCGGCAGCTGGCGGAGGCGATAAAGGACTTCCAGCGCAGGGAAAGGCGCTTCGGCGCCATCCGGGAGGAGTAAGGGGTCCTTGGCCACCTACAAGGAAGAGGCCATAGTGCTCCACGCGCACGATCTCGGGGAGGCCGATCGCATCGTCTCTCTCATCACCTCCGGACGCGGGCTGCGCCGTGCCGTGGCCAAGGGGGTGAAACGCACCGCGAGCAGGTTCGGCGCGCGCCTGGAACCCTTCACCCACCTGCACGTGGTTCTCCACGAGGGGAGGAACCTCGATACCGTGACCCAGGCCGATATCATCACCTCCCACGCGCCGCTGCGGGACGATTTCACGGCGTTCCTCTTCGGGGAGGCCATGCTGGAGGTCATAGAGAAGTCCATGCAGGAGAACCAGAGCATCCCGCGCCTTTTCGACATGCTGCGCGTCTCCCTGGACGCCCTGGAAAGGGGACCCCGGGACCCCGCCCTGCTCCTCGCGGCCTTCCAGCTCAAGGTCTGCGCGCTCGTGGGCTACCGTCCCCACCTGGAGAGATGTCTCCACTGCCAGCGTGAGGCGAGGGGGGAAGGGATACGCCTGGACCTCGCGGGGGGCGGCGTGTTCTGCCCCGCGTGCCGCGGCGAGTCGGGTTCCGCCGTCCCCCTAAGCCCGGAGTGCCTGGAACTCATGCGCCGCGTTATGAACGAGGTCATGTCGAGGATCGCCGGGATGGATGCGGGCAAGAGGCTCAGTCGCGAGCTTTTGGGCGTTTCCTACCTCTATGCGGAGAATTTCCTGGAAAGACAGCTGAGGTCCCGCCCCATCGTCCTTGGCTACCTGGACGCCATGTCCCGCGAAAGGCCCGCATAATGCCCGTCGTCCACGAGGTGGACCAGACTAATACCACGGTATTAGGAATATTCACCGGTAGAAGGAAGGCGTTCTTATAAAATCCCTGCTAAAAAGGTATTGACGTTTTAATACTTCGGTGGTACTTTAAGTATGGCCCCAAGGAGCTGATGGAAAGTCCGGAAGGGGTCCCGGAGGGAAGAACCGGAAGGCGCAAGCCGGAAGGGGAGGCCGGAAGGGAAATCGGAAGGGCGGACCAAAGGTTACTTGGGGCCACTCCTTTCCCGCTTTCCCCTCAGCCTTTGCCGTCTTTCCGATCGGCTCCCCTGCGATCGGGCAACCCGCCGCGGAAGGTCTTTATGGCGACCGGAACGCACGACGGGAAGCGGGGGACAAGCGCACCAGGTCACCGGTGAGGTCGCTCCCGCCCACGCGGCCGCGGCAACGTGCGGGCACGCTGTGGGGGACGAGGCACGCGGGCGGTGGAACGGGAGGGGCGTGCCGTAAACTTGCTGTAAGCATGGTCCGTGATATACCCATAAAGGTATAAAAGCCGGGGCCTATGCCCGAAGGCGCCGGGTAACCATGTCCGGCTGCATGTGTTTATAATGTGCGAAAATACCGAAAATACCGAACACAACGCGGCGGATATGGTTGCGGCGGCAGAAAGGGAGGCCGGTTTCGCCATGAGCGGCGACGGGAACCAGGGAACCTGCCACGAGGACGGAGTCCTGGTGCGCAAGGCGCAGGAGAAGCGCGAGGACTTCGACGCTCTCTACAGGAAGTACCTCAAAAAGGTATACACGTATGTCTTTTACCGGGTGGGAAAGGCGGAGGATGCCGAGGACATCACCGAGAGCGTGTTCCTGCATGCGTTGCTGCACCTCGACCGCTACCAGGACAGGGGCATACCCTTTTCCGCCTGGTTGCTGCGCATAGCCCACAACCTGGTGGCCAACTGGCACCGGGACACCGGCCGGCACCGTTCCGTGAACCTGGAAACCGCGGAGGGCCTGAAGGACATGTCCCCCTCGCCGGAGGAGAGCGCGGAAAACAGGGAGGAGATACGGCGCCTGAGGGAGGCCTTCTCTTCCCTGCCCGAAGACAGGCAGCAGGTACTCATCCTCCGTTACGCGGAGGGGATGAAACATCGCGAGATCGGAGAGGTGATGGGAAAGAGCACGGGGGCGGTCAAGGTCCTCGTGCACCGCTCCCTGATAACCCTGCACAGGCGCCTTTCCGAAAAGGAGGAAGAGGGATGATGGAGAAGGGGATGCAAGGAGAGAGGAAGCGTGGTTACCGCCACACGGTGAGGCTGCTCCAGGAGTACCTGCGCCCCGTGGACCCCAGGCCGAGCTTCTCACGCCACCTGGAAGACCTATGCCGCAGCATGGGGGCGGACGAGTTCGTGATGGCGGAGGCCGTGGAGCGGGGGGAAAGCGCCTCGCGGCGCAGGATGATCCTGGGCGGCGCCGTCTTTTCCGCCCTTCCCTTTCTCGGGGTCGCGGCTTATGCTATAGGCAGACATCTGCAGAGGCGTAGGGTCGTGGCCATGGGCGTCTAAGGGAAAGGAGCCATGAGGAGGGAAGAGGTTTTCGCGGTGGTGCGCGCCGCGCTGGCAGAGGCTTTGGAAATACCGGAGGACGAGATCGGGGAGGATTCGCGCTTCAAGGAGGACCTGGAAGCGGATTCCCTTGACCTGGTGGAGCTCCTCCTGGAGATGGAAAGCGAGTACGGGTTCAAGGTCGACGACGAGGAGGCGGCGGAGATCCTCACCGTGGGGGACGCGGTGGACCTGATACTGCGCAAGACAGCCGCTTGAACGATCGAGTCTGGGGTTGGTCTGGCGATGAGAGTGGGCATCCCCGGCGGGCTGCTCTACTACCGCTACGGAAAGCTGTGGACTTCCTTCCTGCAAGCCCTGGGAGCCGAGGTGGTGGAATCCGGTGAGACCACCCGTTCCATCCTGAGCTCCGGGGTGAGCAAGGCGGAGAACGAGAGCTGCCTGCCGGTCAAGGTATTCTACGGGCACGTGCTGGCCCTGCGGGACAAGGTGGACGCCATCTTCGTGCCCCGCCTGGTGAGCGTGCGCAAGGGTACCCATACCTGTCCCAAGATGCTGGGGTTGCCCGACCTGGCGCGCGTGGCCGTGGAGGACAGGACCCCCATCATAGCACCTACCATTAATTTCCAGGAAGGCATGTGGGCCAATTACAGGGCGGTCTATTCGCTGGGTCGTCTCTTCACCCACAACCCCTGGCGCATTATACGGGCGGGGATCAGGGCCTGGAGGGAGCACCGCCTCTACCTGGAGAGGCTCACCCTGGGCCTCGACCACCGCAGCGCCCTGCGGGGGGAGGCGGAGAACCTGCTCTGCGAGGGAAGGGAACTGCGCATAGCGGTCATCGGCCACCATTACAACGTCTACGACACCTTCACCACCATGTCGCTGCTGGACCGCCTCAGCTCCATGGGGGTGGACGTGGTCACCGCGGACATGGTGCCGGAGGACCTGCGCAAGAAGGAGCTCAAGCGCCTTCCCAAGGACATCTACTGGAGTTACGAACAGGAGATAGCGGGCGCCATCCTCGCCTGCACCCGGCACCGCCTGGTTGACGGGATAATCTTCATGATCTCCTTCCCCTGCGGTCCCGACTCCATCGTGCGCGTGCTGTGCGAACAGGAGAACAAGCGCATGGGAGGGGTGCCCCTCCTCGCGCTGGTCATCGATGAGCACACCGGCGAGGGAGGTTTCCTCACCCGCATCGAGGCTTTCGTGGACATGCTGTGGAGGAAGAAGGGAGAGGCGGCGAGGGAGAGGGAGGCGGTGGCGGTATGAGGATAAGCTGGCCCCACATGGGCAGCCTCGAATTCGTGCTCAGCAGCGTCTTCGAGGAACTGGGGCTGGAGTACGTGCTCCCCCCGCCCAGCTCGCAGCGGACCCTGGAGCTGGGCGCGCGTTACGGTCCGGAGTTCGCCTGCTTCCCCCTCAAGACCACCCTGGGGAATTTCATCGAGGCCATAGAGGCGGGGGCGGACACCCTCATCATGGTGGCGGGAAGGGGACCCTGCCGCTTCGGCTTCTATGCCGAGACGCAGCGGCGCATCCTGGAGGAGGCGGGCTACGAGTTCCGCATGGTGCCCCTCGAGTTCGAGCCGGCAAGGATCCCGACCACCGTGCGCAGGCTGCGTGAGCTCAAGCAGGGGAGGTCATGGTCCTCGCTGTTCAGGGCCATAAAGTTCGCCTTGAGCAAGGCCTATCTCATAGACCGCCTGGAGCAGCAGGCGCTGCACCAGCGCTGCCTGGACCGGGAGAGGGGCGCCACGACGAAGGCCCTGGAGAAGTGCTACCGCATGGTCTGGAAGGCGGATTCCTATGCCTCCCTGCGCAGGGTCGAGGAGGAGGCGTTCGCCCTCCTTCTCTCGCTGCCCCGCGCGGAGCGGGAGACGGTGAAGGTGGGTATCGTGGGAGAGTTCTACCTCGTGCTCGAGCCCTTCTTCAACCTGGGGGTGGAGGAGCAACTGGGAAACCTCGGCGCCTACGTGGAGCGCAACATCTACCTCACCGACTGGCTGCGGCCCTCGGGGAGGAACCCGGTGGCCGGCCACCACGACCGCGAGTCGGAGGAGGCGGCACGCCCCTACCTCACCCACTTCGTGGGAGGAGAGGGGCTGCATTCCGTGGGGGGTACCGTGCTTTACCGGCGCCATGGCTTCGACGGCGTGGTGCACATCATGCCCTTCACCTGCATGCCCGAGACCATCGCCAAGAGCATCCTCCCCCAGGTCTCCCGCGACCTGGGCATCCCCGTCCTCTCCCTGGTCATCGACGAGATGACCGGGAAGGCCGGCGTGGCCACGCGCCTGGAGGCCTTCGTGGACCTGGCGCGTTTCCGCCGTCGCGCGGGGGAACGGGGGCTGGACCTTTCCCTGCAGCCGGCGTTCTGAACGGGAGGACACCTTCCGAAGGCCCTTTTTCGCATGGCGCTGTACGCGCCTTTCCCGCCTGACGCGGTAAGGATGCCCCCGGGAGCGTGACGGTAGGCGAAGGGCGTGGGAGGAGCGTTTTTCGCGCCGCCCCGCCGGAAGACGCCCCCCTCTCCAGGGCTAGGGGAAAGGAGAGTTCGCGGCGAGGAGAGAGGGAAAGGGGCTATCTTGCCCGGGCTTGCGGCCTTCTGCCGTATCTTTGCATCGTGCGCCTTCCGGGTTGAAAAAGGCAGAGAGTACGCCGTGCCATCCCGGCAAGGTGGGCGGTTCCGACTTGAGGAGGGGAATCGCCTCCCGGACCTCCTCTTCGGGGACCGTGGTGCCGCATACGGTGCGCGAGGCGGGAAAAGGGTGTGGATAGCGGATGCGTATGCGCGGTGCGTGTGGCGCGAGGTGCGGGTTCGGGTATAATGTATAGGACGTTCGGCTTAACGGGAAGGAGGTAAATCGATGGCGGACGAAAAAGAGGAGTTGTTGAACAAGGAAATCGGCGCCTACGAGGAGGAGCTCAAGGTGCTCGCGGGCAAGCTCCAGGAGCTGGCCGGAGTCGACTGCTCCTTCGGGGCGTGTGTGTTCGATCCCGAGATGCAGGACGTGGAGGCCAAGCTGGCCGAGATCGAGAAGAGGAAGAAGGTCCTGGCCGAGGTGATGGACGCCCTCAAGCAGTGCGGCATAGAGTGAGCGGTTCCCGATACCGGGGAAAAACGGGAGGAGGTCCTTCCGGACCTCCTCTCTTTATCTCTTTCATATTTTTACTTTCATATTTTTACGCCCCCGGGAATCATTACGGCCCGGGGATGACACCGCCTTTGCCCATCACGCCCCGGGAATCATTACGCCCCCGGGAATCATTACGGCCCGGGGATGACGCCGCCTTTGCCCATCACGCCCCGGGAATCATTGCGGCCCGGGTAATCATTACGGCCCGGGGATGACGCCTGCGGCTTCGCAGCAACGCCCCCTGTTGTTTTTTGCCCGCGAGAGGGCATCGGGTCTTTCCACCGGCGGGCAGGGGCCGCTTGATCCCTCCCGCCACACAAGTATCCCGCGGTACACTCTGCGCGGAAGGGCTCCTATTCCACCTCGAAGAACTTCTCCTCCGGGGCGCCGCAGACGGGACATTTTTCGGGCACGACGTCGTCGGCCACGTAGCCGCACACGCCGCATACGAAGTAGGACGGGATCCTCTCGGCCACCAGGTGCTGCAGGGCGCCCTCGTAGAGCCTGGCATGCCGCTCCTCGACGTCGCGCGCGTAGGCGAACATCATCGCCGCCGCCCTCTCGCCCTCCGCCTCGGCGTCGGCGATGAAGGAGTCGTAAGCCACCTGGGCGATCTTCTGCTCGGAGGCCAGGGCCTCCTCAAGGTTCGTCTCCGTGTCCTTTATCTCGCGCAGGAGGCGCAGGTTGTTGAAGGCATGCACGCTCTCCGATTCGGCCACCGCCCGGAATAGCCTGGCCACCCCCGGGTATTCCTCCTCCTCGGCCTTGGCGGCGAAGGCCTTCAGGCGCACCACGGCCTTCGACTCGCCCGTATAGGCGTCGTAAAGGTTCTTCCTCGTCTTGTCGCCCATGCTTCCCCCTTTCCTGTCTTTTCTCCGTCCTTCGTGATGCTTCGGGTGTCGCGAGGCCCCGACATGTCTTCAGGTTCAAGGTTCGGCGCCTCTCCCTTCCCTGCCGCACAGAACAGGGCGACCCTTTGCGGAAGAGGGTCCGGTGCAAAAGCCTGTCCCGATGACCGCGGCCGCTCCGATGCCGTGAGGCGGGACGTCAGCGACCTCATCAACCGCCTCTCTTGCGCACGAAGACGTGGTATTCGCCGTCCCTCTCCTCGAGTCCCAGGAATTCATGTCCCGTCTTCGCGCACCAGGCGGGCATGTCGCTCACGATGCCCTTGTCGTCGGCGACGACCTCCAGCACCTCCCCCTCCGCGAGCTCGCCTATCTCCTGGGAGGTCTTGACGATGGGCATGGGGCAGTAGAGGCCCACGCAATCCACCACCCTGTCCGCCTGCAAGGACATCACCTCCTTTATCCACGTTGCGTGCCTTATCATACTCCAGAACCGCTTTCTCGCCACCTGCCGCGGCGGTCATGTGTTCCGGCGCTGACCGCGGCCCGCCGCCCCCCTGCCCCGAAGCCCGCCGGACATCAGATGAAGAGGTTTATCGCGGAGCGGGAAGCCTTTTCCACGTAGGTGGCGGCGCCGGCGAATTCGTCCACCTCGGGGATGAAATCCTCCTCCGTGAGGCCCATGAGGGCCATGGAGGTGGTGCAGGCGATGAAGCGCACCCCCAGCTCCCCGGCCAGGGATATCATCTCCCCGAGGGAGGGCATGCGGAACTCGCGCATGAGCACCTTCATGGCCGCCTTGCCGCCACCCAGCATGTGTAGGCGGGAGAGGGGCAGGCGGGCGGCGCCCCCGCGGTTCAGAAGGCCCAGCATGCGTTGCAGAAAGGTCTTGCCGCCCCCGCTTCCCCGTTCCTTCCGGATGACGTTGAGGCCCCAGAAGGTGAAGAACATGGTCACCTCCATGCCCATGGACGCGGCAGCGGTGGCGATGTTGAAGGCGGCAAGGGCCCGGTCCAGCTCGCCGCTGAAGACCACGATGGTCGCTACCTCTTCCCTGTCGCTCACGGTACTGTTCACCCCCCTTGCGAATCGTGCGCCCCGGGGTGTCCGCGCCTACAGGGGCTGCCCGCAGTGGGGGCACTTCTCGGCGCCTTCCCGCACCGCCTCTCCGCAGTGGCTGCAGGCGACGATGACGATCCTGCAGGGCTGGCAGAAGGCGGGAAGGTCCACGGCGGCCTCGATCTCCGCCTCGCAATACGGGCACTTGCAGACGGTGCCCTTTTCCCTGTGCTCCTCTTGCATCTCACTTCCTTCCTTTCTTTTCCAGGTAATCCTCGATGGCCTTGTGCAGGGCATCCGCTCCCAGGTTGGAACAGTGCATCTTGTTGGCCGGCAGGCCGCCCAGCTCCTCGGCCACGTCGTTGCGGGTGATCTTCAGGGCCTCCTCCAGGGTCTTTCCCTTGGCCATCTCGCTCACCATGCTGGAGACGGCTATGGCGGCGCCGCATCCGAAGGTCTTGAACTTGACGTCGGAGAGGCGGCCCTCGTCGTCCACCTTGATGTAGAAGGTCATCATGTCCCCGCACACGGGGTTGCCCACCTCGCCAACCCCGTCGGCGTCCTCGATCTCACCCACGTTGCGCGGGTTGGTGAAGTGGTCCATGACCACGTCGCTGTACTGCACCATGCTCTCACCCCCTTTCCTTGAGGTACTTCGCGTATAGCGGCGACATCTGCCGCAACCTCTCCACGATGGGAGGAAAGACCTCCAGGACGTAGTCGACGTCCTGCATGGTATTATGCGGCCCGAAGCTGAAGAGGATGGAACCCTGGGCCCTCTCCGGCGGCACCCCCATGGCGGCGAGCACGTGGGAGCCCTTGAGGGCCCGGGAGGTGCAGGCCGATCCGCTGGATACCGCCACGCCCTGCTGGTCCAGGAAGAGGAGCATCCCCTCCCCCTCTATGAACTCCACGGCAAAGCTTGCGTTCCAGGGCAGGCGCTCCACGGGATGGCCGGTGAGGTGCACGTGCTCCACCCTGCGCGGCAGGCCCTCGATGAGGGCGTCACGCAGGCCGCGCAGGTAGGCGCTCCTTTCCGTCATGCGCTCGCGGGCCAGCTGCGCCGCCACGCCCATGCCCACTATGCCGGGGACGTTTTCCGTGCCGCCCCTCCTGCCGCTCTCCTGCACGCCGCCGTCGAGAAGGGGGATGAGGCGCTGGCCGCGTTTCACCCACAGCGCCCCCGCGCCCTGCGGGCCGTAGAGGAGGTCCGAGGATAGGGAGAGGGCCTGCACTCCCAGTTCCCCGACATCGATGGGGATGTGGGCGGCCGCGGCCACGGCGTCCGTGTGGAAGGGTACCTCCCTCTCCGCCGCCAGGCGGGCCGCCTCGGCGACGGGCTGGACGGTGCCCACCTCGCCGTTGGCCAGCATCACCGAGACCAGGACGGTGTCGTCCCGGATGAGGGAGCGCAGCTCGTCGAGGTCTATGCGGCCGTGCTCGTCCACGGGGACCAGGTCCAGCTCGTATCCCTGCTTTTCCAGGGAGCGCGCCGCGTGCAGGACGGAGAAGTGCTCCACCGCCGAGACCACGACGTGCCTGCCCTTGCGGCGGGAACCGGCGACCATGCCCTTCACCGCCAGGTTGTTGGCCTCCGTGCCGTTGGAAGTGAAGATGATCTCCTCCGGCGCCGCCCCGATGAGGGCCGCAACGCGCTCCCGCGCCTCCTCCACCGCCTCCCTCGCAGCGTCCCCCCTGCCGTGCAGGGAAGAAGGGTTCCCGTAGCGCTCTCCGAGGAAGGGGAGCATGGCATCCCTTGCTTCCGGAAGAAGGGGAGAGGCCGCGTAATTGTCCAGGTATACCTCTCTCATCTCTCACACCTCCCGGGTCGCTTTTCCTTGATTATTCCCGACTTGACCCCCAGGTAAGCGGCGAGCTCTTCGTGCTTCTCGCTGCGGAGAAAACACGCGTCCTCCCCGCATACCTCGGCGTAAGCGGGTCCTTCCGGCGGCGTGCGCGTCGCGGGCTTGGAAAGGAGTATGACCCGGTGGTCGGGGGAGAGCAGGGCGGCGGCGAGGAAGGGGCCGCGCCCGTGGGGGCCATCGCCCTCCACCCTCACCAGAAGGGGGCCCTGCAGTAAAAGGTCGAGGGCGAGCGCAAGGGGCGCGGCGAAGAGGGAATGGGAAGAGACCGCTTCCGCCTGCGAGGCGAGGACGGCTTCCGCCGCGGTCTTCCATTCGGACCCGCCGCCCAGGTGCCACTGGCGGAGCATGGCCTCCGCCGCCCGCGCCGCGCTTCCGGGCCCCGCCGCCTGGGGTTGCAGGCCCGGTGGGGAGAAAGCGGCAGCGACGTCGAGGAGCACGCCCCTTTCCCGCTCCCAGAAGGCGTCCAGTACGAAGCGCAGCAGGATTTCGGCTCTGTCGAGGTAGAGGGGATCTCCGGTGATGCCGTAGGCGCCCTGCATGGCAAGGGCCGCCTCCACCTGGTCTTCGAGGAGCCCCCGGCGGCGTGGGGAACCGTCGTGGTAATGGGCCATGCCCTCTCCGGCACGGTAGATTTCCTCCCACGCGAAGGCGAGGAAACCAAGCGCCAGCTCGCGGTATTCCTTCCTGCCCAGCACCGTCCCCGCCTCCAGTAGGGAGGAGGCGGCGAGGGACGAGGTGTCCGTGTAGGTGGTGCCGTCCACGGGAGGAGGCGACTTTCGTCTGCGCGCGTCCGCCGGCAACGTGTAATACCCCTCGTCCGCGTCCTGGCTCCCGAAGAAGCGCCGCTCCCCGTCGCTCAGTGTATGGAAGATATAGGAAGCCGTCTCCGCGGCCGTGGCGAGGAAGAGCGGTTCGCCCGCGGCACCGTAGGCCCGCAGGAGCAGGGTGAGCAGCGCGGCGTTGTCGCCGAGCATCTTCTCGTAATGGGGGAGGGACCAGTCGCGGGTGGTGGAGTAACGGAAGAAGCCTCCCTCCACGTCATCCCTGAGGTTCCCCTCGATCATGGCCCGCAGGGATTGCGTCACCAGGGCGAGGTATTCCTCCCCCCCTCCGCGGCGGTGGAGATGCAGGGCTAGCGCGAGGGCATCCGCGAAGGGGAACTTGGGTTCCAGTCCAAGTCCGCCGAACTCACGGTCCCAGGCGGCGAGCACGCTTTCTCCCACCGCATGCACCAGCGAGGCGTCCGGAGGGGGCACGTTTCCGGAGGCGGGACGGAGCCCGGAGGCGCCCCCGGCCGTGAAGCCCCGGCCTTCCGCGCCCTCAAGCTCGAGGCGGTTACGCCGGTAGAGCTCGGATATCCGGGCGAGCGCCCTGCGCATGGTCTCGGGAGGGATATAGGTCGCTCCGGCAAGGAGTGTACCCCGCGAGGAGAGAAAGGCGGTTGTAGGCCACCCTCCCTGGTTGTAGCGGCGATTGATGTCCGGGTTGCGATCGTTGTCCACCCTCACCGGCACATAGTTGCGGTTGACCAGTTCGATGACCTCCGGGTCGGAATAGGTGGTCTCGTCCATCACGTGGCACCAGTGGCACCACACGGCGGAGATAGAGAGGAGGATCGGCTTCTCCTCCCTTGCGGCCCTGGAGAAAGCCTCTTCGCCCCAGGGCAGCCATCCTATCTCGTGGGCCCGGTTGGGTCGCGGCGAGAAACGAAAATCACCCCGCACCTCGCGCGCGTCCTCCCTTGCGGCATCGTTCTCTTTCATGCAACCTCCCCCCTGGCAGGCTTCCCTTGTCTTTCTTGCGATGGCCGGGCCGCCGGGTAACGGTCTCGCTCGCAGGCTCGCTGCGAGCGACCCGGTCGTTCCCGGCCTCCGCAAGGTGCGTTTCCGTCCTTCTTCCGACGGCCGGGCCGCCGGGTAACGGTCTCGCTCGCAGGCTCGCTGCGAGCGACCCGGTCGTTCCCGGCCTGGGTGGTTACGTATAAGGAGGCCGGGCCGGGGGCTCGTGCTCGCTCCGCGACGCGCGGCCTCGCGATGGCTACATCCCTTCCTTAGGGCAAGGCCTTTCTCAAACGGGGACATTTCGACGGGGCCATGATGGAGGCCGCTTGCGATGTCCCTCGCCCGACCCCCGGACCCGGCCTGGGTGATTTGTTCAGTAAGGGAGTTTGCGAGCGACCCGGTCGTTCCCGGCCTCCGTGGTGCCCTACGGCAAGTCCCGTGCCCTTCGTTCACCCCTGGCCTTCGATGCCTCCTCCCGTCATCCGGAGAAACGCGAACCCGGCACCGGTTAAAAACAAGGAGCGTTTTACCGCCCCTTGCAAGCGTCCGTTCTTACGTCTTCGCGGGATCTTGATGCCCGACTTACGCCTCGACGGTCAACCCTCGCCGTTCTTCTCCTCGGTCTCGGCGGGAGCATCCTTGCGCATCTGCTTCTCCATGGTAACGCAGGGATACTTTGAATCCGCGCAATGGGGGCAGCAAAGGCCACCCTTTTCCCTGTCCTTCTTCTTGCTCATGGCGCCTCCAGGAGTCTTACCGTTTCCGTGTCCCGTCCAAATCACCGTCTTTTAATAACATAGCGGGCAGGCGGTTTCCGGGGAATGATCCAAATCAAAACCCCTCCTGCCTTTACCGCGGGTTTACCGCGGGAATATCCGCGCCCTCCCTTACGCCGTCCGTTATTCCCCGGAGAAGGGCAAAGGAGTGCCGCGAGGTCGCGTCCTCCGACACGGGCTTCCGCCGATCGTCAGCGCAACGGGGTGCTAGATGGTTTCGAAGTAGGAGAGAAGGGCCCGCTTGTCTTTGACCACCAGGAGCTTGCCCTCCGTGGTGAGTATCTCCTGCTTCTTGAGGCGGCTCATCACCCGCGACACCGTTTCCTCGGTGGAACCGACCAGGCCCGCGATGTCCCGGTTGGTGAGGGGGGTGTCGATGACCAGGCCGCACTTGTCGGTGATGCCGATCTCGTCGGCCATCTTCAGGAGTATGCAGGCGATGCGTTTTTCCACCCTCTCGCCGGCGATGCAGCGCTCCTTGTAATACGCCTGGTCCAGCTTCATGACCACCCGCCGCGTGAGGTAGAGGGCGAAGAGGGGATCGCGGGAAGCCAGCCATTGCAGGTCGTCCCAGCTTATGCGCCATACCCGGGAGTCGTCGCGGGCCACGGCGGAGTAGGAATAGACCCCTTCCTCGTAGAGCGCTCCCTCCCCGAAAAGGTCCCCGGGGTAAAGAAAGCCCAGGATGTACAGCCTGCCGTCCCCGTGCACTATGTTGGCCTCCACCACGCCCTCCTCCACCACGTAGAGGTGGGCGGCCTCGTCCTGGTCTATGAAGATGTACTGTTCCCGGTCGTATCTTTCGGGCTGGAAGAGGTCGCGGGCCTCCTCCCGCAACCCTTCCTCCAGGTGGTTGAGGAACTCCCGCAGCGCACCCTCCTCCAAGGCGAGCCTCCCTTCCTCAGAAGCAGGTATTGCCATTTCAGGATGATTATAGCAACCGAGGCGCCCACCTGGACAGGAAACGCCCGCCCGGACGCCACGAGCCGTGCCGCGTGCCCCGGGCAGACGGCGGGGGGCTCAGTCAGGCGAGATCGCCGCCTTCCTCCCCTGCCGTTCCGCGGCTTGCGGGAACGGGAAGAGCGGCAGGGCCCGTGAACATGTAATTACCATAATATGGATAAGAGGCCGGATTGCCGGTGCGGACAAGGGGCATGGGGCGTATCCGCGGCAAGGGCGGCTCGTGGGGCAGGGGGGGCTCCTTCAGCCTCCGCTTCCTTCCCTCTCGCAGCGGATGCCGCCGACGAGGTCGATGCGGGTGACGAGGCCCACCGGCTTCCTCTCCTCGTCCACGACCACCAGGAGGCGCGTCTGGTCCGCGAACATCTTCATGACCGCATTCTGTATGGATTCCTTCAGCCCGATGGTGGGTGGCGGGGTCTGCATGATGTCCTCCACCCTGCTGTAGGCACGCGAGGCGGGGTCGCGGCGCGCGAAGATGGAGATGACATCCGTGTCCCGCACGATCCCCACCAGCCTGCCCTCGGCGTTCAGTACGGGGAAGCCGTGGAATTTGTGGGTCTTGATGAGGTCCACCAGGACATCCAGCCCGTCGCCGGCGCGCACGCAGACCGGATGCCAGGTCATCACGTCCTCGACCTTTCCCTCCAGGTAGAGACGCAGTTCCACTTCCCTTACACCTCCTCAGACCCTGGCTTCCCCCGCCTTTATTATCGCATGCCGGGTGCAGGGTGGGCCCACCAGCTGGAAAAAGAGGGTGGTGGCGGCGATGACGCTTATGGCCATCATTCCCAGCTCCACCCCGGCTTCCCCGAACCTCCCACCCCCGAACTCGAGCATGGTCTGGATGGAGAGGCCGATGGCCACCCCCGCCTGGGAAAAGAGGCACAACCCCAGGTATTTGCGCACGCTTTCCGGTGCCCTGGATATCATCCCGCCCAGGGAGGCCCCGCCCTGCTTCCCCAACGAGCGGAACACGATGTAGAGCAGGCCTATCCATCCCAGGCTGAGCAGTTTACCCGCCTGCAGCTGTGATCCCACCACCACGAAGAAGATGACGAAGAGGGGGGGAGTGCTCCCGCGCATGATCTCGAAGAGGTCTTCCCGCCGCCACCTGGTGAGGTTTACCACGGTCATCCCCATGGCCATGTTGGCCAGGATGAGGGAGAAGTGCAGGGCGTTGGCCAGACCGGTGGTGAGGGCTATGGCCCCCCAGGTTAGAACCAGGAGCCCCCTACGTGCGGTGTAGCCGCGGATGAGGAGGAGAAAGAGCAACCCGACCGCCGCTCCCAGCATCAGGGAGCCGAGTATTTCCAGCAGGGGGCGGAGCACGGCCTCTGCCACGCGCACCTCGCCTCCGGCGAGGAGGGTCTTGGCCAGGAAGATGGCGAAGGCGTAGATGATGATGGCGATCCCGTCGTCGATCCCCACCACGGCGAATGCGGTGGTGGTGAGCGGACCCGATGCCTGGTACTCGCGCAGCACGTCCACGGTGGCCGCGGGGGCGGTGGCCGAGGCCAAGGCGCCGAAGACCAGGGCGACGTAGAGCTTGCGCGTATAGAGATAGACGGCTATGGTCACCAGGATGGTGGCGGCCGCGGACTCGAGTATGGAGATCCAGAGGATGGACTTCCCCAGGTGGCGGAGCTTGCGGAAGGCCAGCTCGCCGCCGATGTCGAATCCGATGCATGCCAGCGCCAGGTAGGTGAAGAAGACCAGGCCGCCGAAGTTATCGTCGTTGAAGATGGAAAGTAGCGACTTGCCCATGATTATCCCCACGATGATGTAGCCCACCACCATGGGTACCTTGAGGCGACGGCAGAGGAGACCCGCGCCCCAGCCCAGAAGAAGGGCCAGGCCCACCATCATCATGACGACGTGCGGGTTGGCGGGAAGGATCTCCTTGAGCATCCCTTCAGCCCCCCTCCTCTTTCATGTACAGGTATGCCCGGTTGAATTCCGCGAGCGAGGAGGCGAGACGATCCCTCGCCGGGTCGTCCATCCTGCGCAGGATAGACTGCAGCAGGCGCCTTCTGCGCGTGTTGACCCTGCGCACGAGGTCGGCCCCCTCTTCCGTGAGGGCTACTTCCACCCGGCGCCGGTCCGAGGTCAGCGGTTCGCGGCGCAGCAGCCCCTTCGCTTCCAACCGTTCCAGGAGAAAGGTAACCGCGGGCGGGGATACGCTGAGCATGCGGGCTATCTCCGCCGGCTTGCCGGTCAGGTTGGCGACCATGTCAAGGATGCGGAACTGCGGCACGGTTATCTGCTCGCCGCCTTCCCGCAACAGCGCCTCCGCTAGGATGTTCACCATGATGCGGGCGGCGTTGAGGATGCGGTCCTCGAGCACGTCCGCCGCGGCCTTTCCCCTCATCTGCCAGGCCTCCTTTCCCGCAGGAAGGTCGCGCCGTTTCCCGCACCCCTCGGGCGTTCGGTAAGGCAGCGTTTCCGGGCAGCGCGCCCACGTGGAGGCGGGAAACGGTTCCCGATATACCGCAACAGCCCCCGAAAGGTTATTAAGATAATTAAATATTAATATACTTTACTGAATTTGACAACCCGGGGCGGGTTGCCGCCTTCGATTATTGCGCGCAGCGTTCGGGGTGGGGTCCCGTTGGAAGAATATGAGATGCCGGATCGGGCATATCGGGCATATACTGCATATGGCGTTCGGAGTCCGGGTTCCGCGGCTCGTCGTCGAGGGGCGCGCGAAAGGAACTACGTTTTCACCGCGGAACGATCACCTCGGAGGGGGGATCTTGAGCCCCGCTTGAAACACCTCTTTCTTCATGTATAATCATGACCTACATGTGACGCTTTCGGTGCACCGGCCCCGCGCAGACCGGTACGCCTTTCCCCTTCCTGTATTATGTAGAGCGGAGCGCGTGATCGGTTGTCGGTAACCGTAAAGACGGCAAACGTGCGATGCGTGTGCAGGCGGATCGCGCCCGGTGTGCAAGGCTTGCGAGCGCGTGTAAGGAGGAAGCGTGGACGGTTTCCCCAGGGATTTCGACAGGCTCTTCAACCCGTGTTCCGTGGCCGTGGTGGGGGCCTCCAACCTGCCCGGCAAGTGGGGCTTCAACATGCCCCTGAACATAATCGGGGGCGGGTACCGCGGCGAGCTCTTCATGGTCAATCCCCGCGAGAAACGCGTCCTCGGCTTTCCGGCCTATCCCTCTCTGCGGGACATACCTTGCGAGATCGACCTGGTGGTGATCGCCATCCCCGCGCGCAAGGTTGCCGCCGTCCTGGAGGACGCGGCGGAGAAAGGGGTCAGGAACGCGGTCATCGTCTCCTCCAACTTCAGCGAGGCGGGGGAGGAAGGCGCGAGGCTGGAACGCCGCGTGGCGGAGATAGCCGACGGGGCGGGCATCACCATAGTAGGCCCCAACACCATGGGCATCTACAGCAGGACCAGCTCCCTGTGCTGCCTGGGGGCGCCGGTCTTCCCCCTGCCGGGGGGAGTGGGCTTCGTTTCGCAGAGCGGGAACCTGGGTGTGCAGCTCATGACCTGGGGTTACCGCAAGGGAGTCGGCTTCAGCCGCTTCATCGGCAGCGGCAACGCCGCCAACACGGACATCAGCGACTGGCTGGAGTTCCTGGGCGAGGACCCGGAGACGGAGACCATCATCCTCTACATCGAGGGAGTCAAGGACGGCAGGAAACTTCTGGAAGTGGCACGGCGCATCACCCCGCGCAAGCCGGTCATCGCCCTCAAGGCGGGGAAGGGGCGCCAGGGGGAGCAGGCGGTCGTCTCCCATTCCGGGTCCCTGGCCGGCCCCTACGAGCTCTTTCGGGGGGCCATGGAGCAGTCGGGGATAATCGAGGCGGAGAGCACCGAGGAGCTGGTGGACCTGGCCGCCGCCTTCTCCTCCCTGCCCGTGCCCCGCGGGAACCGGGTGGGGGTGATGACCCTGGGGGGCGGCTGGGGGGTGGCCGCCGCGGACGCCTGCGACCGCGAGGGGCTGCAGATGGCCATCCTGCCGGAAGCCGTCATCCGGGAACTGGACGATCACCTCCCGGCGTTCTGGAGCCGGCGCAACCCGGTGGACATCGTGGGCAACGTGCGGCGCGCCAACCACTTCCGTGTCCTCGACGCCCTCGCCCGCTGCGAGGAGGTGGACGTGGTCATCAACATGGGCACCCTCATGGGGCGGGACTTCTGGCTGGAGAACATGTTCAAGACCGCCGTGCGCCCCTTCCTGAGCATGCTCCTGCGGCGCCCCCGCCTCCTGCCGCACTTCCAGCTGTCGGTGTGGAGGGGATTCCGGGAATCCCTCAGGAAACGGGGGGGACAGAGCAGGGAGGGGAGCGGGGGCATAGACCCCGCCGAGACCCTGCAGTGGTCGGACATGGCCGTGGTGCGCCGCATCAAGCGCCTCATGGAGGAGGAAGGGAAACCCGTCATCGCCGTGGCGGTCAACGAGGGGGAGAGGTCCGCCTCCTTCCGCATGCGCAGCGCCGGCGTCTTCACCGCCTCCACCCCGGAGCGCGCGGTGCGCGTGGCGGGCAAGCTGGCCTGGTACGCGCGCTGGAAGGCGAGGTCGCACGGGGGCGGGAAGGCTCCCTGACGTAACGGGGCAAGCGGCGTGGGCAATGCGCGCGGTTCCTCGCGTGCGCCGCGTGAAACCAGGAGACGGCCCGCGGGCGGTTTCCCGCAGTCTGGATCCGACCGCCGCTTCCCGTCGTCCCGGGTAGCGGCCTCGCGGGGCGGTCTCGGCGGGCAGCCCCCGGTAGCCCCCGGTAGCCAAGCCGGCCGGCCCGTTGACACCCGAAGGCGCGGGGTTTAATCTCAATTTTCATAGCTGGACGAAATGACTGGATGACTTTGCGGGGCGTCGTTGCGGGTTAAAACGATGCGAGGAACGGCATGCGGGACATCGCGGAGATATATCGCCTGAACCCCGAGGAGGTCTACTCCGCGTTAGACACCACGCCCCAGGGGCTCAGCCAGGAGGAAGCCGTAAGGCGCCTGGAGGAGTACGGCAGAAACGAGATCCGCGAGATCAAGGGCGTTCCTCTCTGGAAGAAACTGATAGTTCACTTCACCAATTTCTTCGCCATCCTCCTGTGGGTCGGGGGTGCGCTGGCCTTCATCGCCGACCAGGCGCCCCTGGCCTGGGCCATCTTCGGGGTCATCGTGATCAACGCCGTCTTCACCTTCATCCAGGAGTACAAGGCCGAGAAGGCCACCGAGGCCCTGAAAAGGCTGCTGCCCCCCATGGCCACCGTCATCAGGGGCGGCGAGGAGAGGGAGATCGAGGCCACGCAGCTGGTCCCCGGGGACCTCATGGTCCTGCGCGAGGGGGACCACATATCCGCGGACGCGCGCCTGGTGGCCAGTGCCGACATGCGCACCAACAACTCCGCCCTCACCGGCGAGTCGGAGCCGGTGCGGCGTACCTCCGCTCCCGTGCTCGAGGAGGACCTGGCCTTGAGCGACGTCCTCAACCTGGTCTTCATGGGGACCACCGTGACTATCGGCAGCGGGCGGGCGGTGGTCTACGCCACGGGGATGAATACCGAGTTCGGCAAGATCGCGCAGCTCACCCAGGCGGTGGAAGAGGAGGAATCCCCCATCCAGGTGCAGATGAAGCGCATCACCAAGTTCGTGGCCGTGCTGGCGGTGGGCCTGGGCGTGGTCTTCTTCCTCCTCGGGCAGTACGCGGTGAAGCTCCCCTTCACCGAGAACCTCATCTTCGCCATCGGCATCATCGTGGCCAACGTCCCCGAGGGGCTGCTTCCCACCGTGACACTGGCGCTGGCCATGGCCACGCAGCGCATGGCCAGGCGCAACGCGCTGGTGAAGAAGCTCTCCAGCGTGGAGACGCTGGGTTCCACCACCGTGATCTGCACGGACAAGACCGGCACCCTTACCCAGAACGAGATGACCGTGCGCTCCCTGTGGACCCCGTGGGTGGAGGTGGAGGTGAGCGGCGTGGGCTACGCGCCGGTGGGGGACCTGTTGAAGAGAGGCAACGGTAACGGGAAAGGTCACGGGAAGAAAGGCGAAGCCAGGAAGCTGTCCGCGGAGGAGATAGGGCGACTCGAGAAGCCCCTGCTGGCATGCGTGCTTTGCAACAACTCCCGCCTCGTGGAGGAGGAGGGCAAGTGGCGGATAATCGGTGATCCCACCGAGGGAGCCCTGGTGGTGCTGGGCAGGAAGGGAGGCCTGGATGTCGCCAAAGTGAACGAGGAGCGCAGGCGCGTGGCCGAGCTCCCCTTCGACTCCTCGCGCAAGATGATGAGCGTCGTCTGCGAGGAGGGGGGGAGAAGGGTCGCTTACGTGAAGGGCGCTCCCGGCGAGGTGGTGAAACGGTGCACCGGCATCCTGACGCCGGACGGGGTGCGCGAGATGCTTCCCGAGGACCGCGAGCGCATCCTGGGGGTCAACGACCGCTACGCCCGTTCCGCCCTGCGCGTGCTTGCCCTGGCCGCGAGGGAGCTGCCGGTCGGGCTGGAGCGCTACGAAGTGGAGAACACGGAGGCGGACCTGACCTTCCTGGGGCTGGCGGCCATGATGGACCCCCCGCGCCCGGAGGTGGAGGAGGCGGTAAACAAGTGCCGCACCGCGGGCATCAGGGTGATCATGATCACCGGCGACTACGGCCTCACCGCCGAGTCCATCGCCCGGCGCATCGGCATGGTCAAGGGGCAACCGGCCATCGTCACCGGCGGGGAGCTGGAGGATATGGACGACGGGGAGCTCAAGTCGCGCCTGCGCGAGGAGGAGATAATCTTCGCCCGCGTGTCCCCCGAGCACAAGATGCGCATCGCCCAGGCACTCAGGGACATGGGCGAGGTGGTGGCCATGACCGGGGACGGGGTGAACGACGCCCCGGCGCTGAAGACCGCCGACATCGGCATCGCCATGGGCAGGGCGGGGACAGACGTGGCCAAGGAGGCGGCGGACATGATCCTCATCGACGACAACTTCGCCTCCATAGTCGCCGCCGTGGAGGAGGGGCGGGCCATCTTCGACAACATCCGCCGCTTCATCACCTACATCCTGGCCTCAAACATACCGGAGATCGTGCCCTTCATACTCATGGTCGTCTTCAAGATCCCCCTCCCCCTGACCATAATCCAGATACTGGCAGTCGACCTGGGAACCGACCTCCTGCCCGCCCTGGCCCTGGGCACGGAGGCGCCGGAGCCGGGGATCATGGAGAGGCCGCCGCGTCCCATGGAGGAGAGACTCCTCAACCTGCGGGTGCTGCTGCGCGCCTACGGCTTCCTGGGCCCCCTCGAGGCCCTGGTGTGCATGCTCGGCTACCTTTACATGTTCGGATGGAGGTGGGGGGAGGAGCTGCGAGCCTTCAGCGATGCCAATCCCCTCACCTACGTCAAGGCCACCACCATGTCCCTCACGGGCATCGTCATGACCCAGATCGGCAACGGATTCGCCTGCCGCACCACCCGGGAGTCCATCTTCCGGGTGGGGTTCCACACCAACCGCCTCTACCTGCTGGGCATCGCCAGCGAGGTGTCCCTGCAGGTGCTCATAGTATACGTGCCCTTCCTCAACCGCGTCTTCGAGACGGCACCCATATCCTTCAGTGACTGGCTGTTCCTGGTACCCTTCATCCCCACCTGCCTGCTGGCGGACGAGATAAGGAAGGCCCTGCTGCGCGCCCATCTTCGCAGGAGGAAGAAGGGGGACGAAGGATGACTTTATGGCGGCGGGTGCGAAAGGAAACCGACAGGTGATACTATCGAAAATGAAGAAAGGGAAGAGCGACGCCGCGAGCTCCGCTGCGCCGGGTTCGGCGCCGCGTCGGATGATGGATGCCGGGGAGCCGAGGATGCTTATTGAGATTTCAGGCACATGGGGACGGCGCGATGCATAACAACGGGGAAAGCTGAGAGGCCGGGGGTGAGAAGATGCACGTGGTCATAGGCGGATGCGGCCGGGTGGGTTCCTACCTCGCCTACATGCTGGAGCGGGAAGGCCACACGGTAGCGGTCATCGACAAGGACGAGCAGGCCTTCGAGAACCTCTGGGAGGGGTTTTCCGGCAAGAAGGTCAAGGGAGTGGTCTTCGACCGCGACGCCCTCATCGAGGCGGGGATAGAGAAGGCTGACGCCTTCGCCTCCGTCACCAGCGGCGACAACAGCAACATCGTGAGCGCCCGCCTGGCCAAGGAATACTTCCGCGTTCCCAGGGTGATCACGCGCATCTACGATCCCAGGAGGGCGGAGATCTACCGCCGCCTCAGGATCCCCACCATCGCCACCGTGGCCTGGGCTGGTCACCGCATCCTCAGCTTCATATCCCACGGTGAGCTGGACAGCGAGTTCCAGTTCGGGAGCGGGGAGGTGGACCTGGTGCGGCTGGAGATCCCCCTGCACCTGGCGGGCAGGAAGGCGGCGGACGTCAACGTCCCGGGTGAGGTTCACGTGATCTCGGTGGTGCGCGAGGGGAGCGCCAGGCTGGCCACGCCCGGGACCATCTTCCGGGAGGGGGATATCCTGTACATCGCGGTGGCCAAGGAGAGCCAGTCCAAGCTGGAAAGGCTGTTGGGTCTGAGGTGAGGGGGTAAGGATGCGCATCATCGTGCTGGGCGGCGGCATGGTCGGCCGCTACCTGCTGGAATCCCTGCGCCGGGACCACCAGGTGGTGGTGGTGGAGAAACGGCCGGAGAGGGTGCGGGAGTTGAGGGAATGGTTTCCGGAAGCGGACATCATCCACGGCGACGCCTGTGAGCCCCATGTCCTGGACGCGGCGAGGGTGGCGGGCGCCGACGTGGTGGCCGCGGTGACCGGCGACGACGAGGACAACCTGGTCATCTCCTACCTGGCCAAGTTCGAGTACGGCGTGCCCCTGGTGTTCTCCCGGGTGAACAACCCAAAGAACGAGTGGATGTTCACGTCGGAATGGGGCGTGGACGAGGCCGTCTGCAGCGCTTCCATCATCGTGCAGCTGGTGCAGGAGGAGATAACCCTGGGGGAGATGGTCACCCTGCTCAAGTTGCGCCGCGAAAACCTGGTGGTGGAGGAGGTGCTCCTGGAGGAGGGCAACGCGGTCATCGGGAAGTCCATCGGCGAGCTGGGATTGCCCGCGCAGACGCTGGTGGCCACCGTCCTGCGCGACCGCCATATACTGGTGCCCCGCGGAGACCTGGTCCTGCAGAAGGGGGACAAGGTCCTCTTCCTGTCGGAGGTGGAGAAGGCGGACGAGTTAAAGAGGGCACTCGGCCTCTCTTGAGAAGGGAGGCAAGCCGTGCACGTCATCATCGCCGGTTGCGGGAGAGTAGGCTCCCAGTTGGCCACGCTGCTTTCCAGCGAAGGCCATAACGTGGTGGTCATCGACAAGGACCCTGGTTCCTTCCAGAGGCTGGAGCTTCCCTTCAACGGGTTGACCCTGACCGGGGTGGCCTTCGACCTGGACGTGCTGAGGGAGGCGGGTATAGATAGGGCGGACGTTTTCGCGGCCCTCACCAACTACGATAACACCAACCTCATGGCCGCGGAGATAGCCACCGACATCTTCAAGGTTCCCAGCGTCCTGGCCAGGGTCTACAATCCCGACAAGGAGCTGACCTATCGAAGCATGGGTATCTCGTACCTCTGCGGGAGCACTCTTTTGGCGGAGGCCTTCCACCGCATGCTGACCTGGCACGATATCATGGTCCACGTGGAGAGAAGGGTAGGTTGCCAGGTGGTGGAGCTGGAGGCAAATGCCGCCGGAGGCGATCTGGCCGTCGCGGAACTGAAAGAGCTCGGGCGGGTCAGGCTGATGGGCCTGCTGCGGAACGAAAGGCCCGTCTTTTTCACCCGGGACACCCGTATCTGGCCGGGTGACCATCTCATACTGGCGGTGGACCTCAGGGAGGCTTCCCTCGGGAAACTGTTCCGCTCGGGAGGCGCCGGTGCGGTGAGCGCGTCCGACCGGGATGCGCTCAAGCCTGGGAGCGCGGCGAGGGAGGAGAGGGGAAACTGGAAAGTGGTCGTCGCCGGCTGCGGTCGCGTGGGGGCCAACCTCGCGGAGATGCTCTCCCTCGACGGCTACCGGGTGGCGGTTGTCGACCGTGAAGAGGATGCCTTCAGGAAATTGAGCAAGACCTACCAGGGGGAGTTTGTCCATGGCATGGCCTTCGACCTGGACGTGCTGGAGGAGGCGGGAATCGAGGAAGCCGACGCCTTCGCTGCCCTCACCAATTACGACAACACGAACCTCATGGCGGCGGAGGTGGCCAGGGGCATTTACGGGGTGAAGAGGGTGGTCTCCCGTCTTTACAACCCCGACAAAGGGGAGACGTACCAGGCCCTGGATATCGATTACATCTGCGGGACCTCCCTCCTGGCGGAGTATTTCATGCAGCGCATGGTGCCTGACCGCCTGAAGGTGCTTTCCTGGACGGCCAACAACCGGGTGCTGCTGGTGGAGTTCACCTGCCCGCGGCGCTATCACGGCAAGCCAGTAGGAAGGCTGGAGCGGGAGGAGATGCTCCGGGTAGGCATGATCACCAGGGGAGAGGAGGCCAGCGTGGCCTCGGCGGATAAGGTGCTGCGGGAAAAGGACGTCATCGTCGCAGCCATCCTCGCACCGCGCCTGCACAGGATAAGGAAGATGACGGATCATGAAAGAGTCTTGGCTGGAGCACGGAGAAGGGGCGCCTGAGAGAGGGCGCAGGGGCGGGCCCGTGCGGGATCTGCGTGCGGCGCCCCGGGGTAAGGGCGGCGGCCTTGCCGGTAAACGGTGGGCGCGGCTTACCGGCAAGAGCGGAGGATGTACGGAAGACGGGGGCAGGTGAGTAAAGATAAAGATAGTGATCATGGGGGGCGGGAAGGTAGGGTCCTTCCTGGCCGAAGCCCTGGAGGCCAAGGGTCATAAGGTGACGGTGATCGAGCGCAACCGCGAGCTCTGCGAGAGGATAGCCATGCGCACCGCGGCGACGGTCATCGAGGGTGACGGCTGTGACCTCCGCTTCCAGGAGGAGGCCGAGGTGGATAAGGCCGACGTCTTCGCGGCCGTGACCGGAGACGATGACGACAACCTGGTGGCCTGCCAGCTGGCCCGGACGCATTTCCAGGTCCCGCGCGCCGTGGCACGGGTGAACAACCCCAAGAACGAGAGGATATTCAACAAGCTGGGAGTGGACGCCATATCCAGCACGACCGTGATCGCGCAGCTCATAGAGGAGCGCACCACGGTGGGCGACATCATCACCCTGCACACCCTGAAGAAGGGAAAGCTGGCCGTGGTGGAGCTCGACCTTCCGGAGGACCGCTGCCGTTCCTGCGACGTCCCTCTCAGGAACCTCGGACTACCTCAGGGCTGCGTGCTGGTCTCCATCATCAGGGGAGAGGAGGTCATCATCCCCCAGGGCGGATCGATGCTGCAGCCAGGTGACACGGTGATTGCGGTCACCGAGCCGGAGAAGGAAGGCGAGTTGAAGAGGGTTCTCAAGGGGGAATGACCGGCGTCCCGCCACCGGTCGCCACCGGTTGCCCGCACAGGCGAAGCGGGGCTTGGTAGGCAGCTGGCTCAGGTTGTGCAAGCGTCTCCGGATTTTCAGATCCCCACAACATGATGCTGTAACGTTTCGACACGTGCCTTCCGGGAATTGAAAAAGATCGACGCGCCACGCCGTCGTCCGGGCATGCCGGGTAGACGCGACGGGAGAAAAGGGGCGATCTCCCCGACGTTCGGCCCGGGACCGCAGCAGGTGCCCCCGGGGCAGGTACCCCCGCGGCCTTGAACCCTGCGTCGCAAAGAAATAGACTAATATGTTTGGGCGTGCTCGGCAGGGCATGGGCATGGGCTGGCGCGGAGGGAGGAAGCCGATGGAGGGGATCGGTGGAAGGGAAGGGCGGTAAATACGGTGAGGCGCCTTGTCAAGTCGCCGGTGAAGGAGTAGTATGTGATGGGTCCAAAATTAAAATTTTGGAACCTCGAAATATAAATTGCGTTAACATGAAAAAATCATCTTGGCCATGCGGGGTGAAAAAGCGGCCTCGCCAGGATCTTCGCTGCCCGGGGAGAGGGCCTTTCCGGAAGGAGAGGAGTCAACGGTGAGTACGGCGACGGAAAAGTTGAAGCGGGTCAAGGAAGCTGAGGATCGTGCCGCGGAGGTCATCGCTGCTTCCCAGGCCCAAGCGGAGGAGATCCTGCGCGGGGCCCGTGAGGAAGGCGAGGCTTTGCGGGAGAGCGAGAGGGAAAGAGCGCGGGAGAAGGGCGAAAAGGACCTGCGGGGAAGGGTGGAGCAGGCCGAGAAGGAGGCCGAGGAGATACGCCGCGCCTACCGGGAGGAAAAGGAGCGGATCCTCGGCGTCGCCCGGGGAAAATCAGGTGAGGCGGTAGCCTACCTGCTGCGGAAGATGGAAGAGGTCTGACGGGCCTCTCTTTTTTATCGCGAGAGGTTGACGATGGCGGTCGCCAGGGTGTCAAAGACCACCATACTGGCTCCACGCGACCGGCGCGAGGAGCTGATCGAGCGACTCTACCACCTGGGAGCCATGCACGTGGTCGACCTTTCCTCGGCCCTGGACGAGGAAGAGGAGCTGCGGGACCTGGTAAGACCCTGCGAGCTCGACGTGCGCGACCTGCGCCTTGCCCACTCCCGGTGCGAATTCCTCCTCGACCTGCTTGAACGCTACGAGGAGAAGAAGGGCGGCCTTCTTTCCGGTTTCCTGCAGGAGAGGATCCATCTTACCTACGAGGAATTCTGCGCCGTGGAGCAAGAGATCGATCTTCCAGCTATTTACCAGGAAATGGTAGAAATGGCCACCCGGCTCCGCCACGTCGAGAGCCGCATCACCGAGATGGGGCGGGAACTGGAAGCCTTGCGCCACTGGCGCGACCTCGCCTTTCCCCTTGGCGCGCTGCGGGATATGAGTTGGTGCGATGCCAGGCTGGCGGTCATGGGGGTCAGCTCCCTCGAGGCATGGTCGCGGGAGATGTCGGAGGCCTGTCCCTGCTCCGCCTGGGAGGAAGTACGCAGGGAGGGGGAGAGGGTTTACCTGGTCGTCCTGGTGCACCGCGATTGCCGCGAGGAATACCAGGCCCTGGCCCAGCGCTACAACCTGGAAGAGGTGCAGTTCCCCGGGAAGGAGGGAACGCCGCACGAGGAGATGGAACGGCTGGAGGAGCGCCTGGCGGCGGAAAAGGCGGATAAGGAGACGCTGGAGGAGGGGATAAGGGAGAGGCTCCCCCTCAAGCCCAAGCTGTTGGCGCTCGACGATTACCTGCGCAACCTGCTCATGAAGGAGGAGGTTAAGGAGAGCTTCCTCCACACCGAGCGGGTGGTGGCCGTGGAGGGATGGGTGGAGGAAGCCCGGCAGGAGGAGGTCCAGCGGGAGCTGCAGGAGCTGGGCCCGGAGCTCGAGATCTCCTTCTCTCCGCCGGGGGAGGATGACGTTCCCCCCACCCTGCTCCTGAACCGCAGGCGGATCAAGCCGGCGGAGAGTCTTATCAACCTGTTCGGGCTGCCCAACCACGCGGAGACCGACCCCACGCCCTTCGTGGCGCCCTTCTTCATCTTGTTCTTCGGTATGTGCATAGGGGACGTGGGTTACGGCGCCATCCTGACCCTGGCTGCCTGGTGGGCGCTGAGGAAGCTGGACCTCTCGGAAGCCGCCAGGCGTTTCTTCCGCCTCATCATGTATTGCGGGATAGCCGCCATGGTGGTGGGCATCTTCACCCGGGGATATTTCGGGATCGAGAGCGAATCCCTGCCCGCATTCCTCAGGTTTCCGGGCTCCCTGGACGTGCTCCTCAACCCCATCCCCATGATGCTCATCTGCGCCGCCCTGGGGCTCATGCACATCTCCCTGGGGGTGGCCATCGAGATGTACGACAACATCCGCCAGAACTCGCTTTGGATGGGCTTCTGCGAGCAGGGGACCACCCTCGTCATGTGGCTGGGGCTGGCGGTGCTGGCCCTGGGGGCTGGCGTCAAGGTGGCGGCCGTACAGACGGCGGGAATGATCGTCTTGGCCGCGGGGGCGGCGGGAGTGGTGCTGCTCTCCAATGTCTCCAGCAAATCCATCCTGGGCAAGTTCTTCGGCGGCCTCTACAACCTCTACGGGCTGTTCGGGGGGACCATCGGGGACGTGGCATCCTACCTGCGACTCTACGCGCTGGGCATGGCCACGGTGGCCATAGGGAGCGTGGTGAACCGCATGGCGGGAATGGTCTTCGGGATCCCGGTTCTGGGAGTCATCGCCATGATCGTCATCCTGGTGGGCGGCCATCTCTTCAACCTGCTCATCAACCTGCTGAGCGCCTTCGTCCACCCCCTGCGTTTGCAGTATGTGGAATTTTTTGGCAAGTTTTACGATGACGGGGGGCTGCCCTTCGAGCCCTTCACCATAAGCACGCGAAGAGTGGTCATAGATGAGCGTTAAAGGAGGTAAGGCATGAATGCTACTTTCGGAGGATTGTCCGGCCTGCACTGGGCATTGCTGGGAGCCGCGGTGGCGGTGATCGGGGGAGGATCCGGGTCCTCCATGGGCATCACCTACATCGCCAACGTGGCCGGCGGCATCCTCACCGACTTGCCCGATAGATTCGGACCACTGCTCCCCCTGGTGGTCATCCCCGGCACCCAGGGCATCTACGGATTCATCACCGGGGTCCTGGTGGCCTTCGTCATGAAGCCGGGATCGGGCTGGGAGGCCCTGCCCGGATGGGTGGGCTTCCAGATCTTTCTGGCCTGCCTGCCGGTGTGTTTCGTCTGTTTCGTCTCCGGGGCCTACCAGGGGTTGACCTCCGCGGGAGCGGCGGGGATGGTGGCCAAGCGGCGCGAGGAGATGGGGCGGGCACTGGTGCTCCCCGCCCTGGTGGAGACCTATGCCGTGCTCTCCCTCATCATCACCATCCTTTATTTCTTCGTGGTGATTAGGCCCTTCTATACCACTCTGGGGATCTGAGGCCCCGGCGGGGAGCGCGAGATGTCCCTGGAAAAGCTGCTGGAAAAGATAGAGAGCGACGCCCGGGAAGAAGGGGAACTCATCATCGCCCGGGCGGAGGAGGAGGCTGCCCGCATCAGGCGGGAGGCCGAGGAGAAGGCGGCGCGAGAAGGTGAGGCCATCGCCAGGTCCTTCCACGCCCGGGCGGAGAGCGAGCGCCTGAAGATACTCAGCCAGGCCCGCCTGGAGAGCCGCATCGAGCTCCTTGCGGCCAAGGACGAGCTGGTCGAGGAGGTCTTCCGCGAGGCGAAGCGCTCCTTCCTGGAGCTTCCCCAGGAGAGGTACCGCAAGTGGCTGAAGGATATCATCCTGAAGAGCGTGGTAAGCGGCGACGAGGAGCTGGTGGCCTCCGAGCACGACCGTGAGCTGCTGGCCGCCGGACTCCTGGAGGAGCTGAACGGAGAACTGCGCGTGCGTGGCTCTCGGGGAGGACTGAAGCTCTCGCCGGAGACGGCCCCCTGCGAGCGGGGGGTGATCCTGCGGGGAGACAAGACGGAGAGCAACCTCTCCGTGGAGGCGGTGCTGCAGAGGGTGCGGGTGCAGGGCGAGGAGGAGGTCTCGCGCATCCTCTTCGGCAAAACGTAAGTGTAGGAAAGAGGAAGGCCGGCAGCCGCGGGACGGCGGCTGGAGAGCATCGAGGAGACGGATGTACCGCAAGCACAGACTGGAGGTGGACCCCCTACGGGAGCAGCCTTCCCCCCGCGACGAGGGTCGGAGGCTGAGGAAGCCGCCCCGCTTCCTGCGCATTGACCTGGCGGCCATCAAGCCCTTCCACGAGACCCTCCGCTACGGCCACGCGGTGGGGAGGATAAAGGCGCAGGAGATGAAGCTCCTCCTCTCCCACCACGTGGGAAGGCTGATCGAGGCCGATTTCGAGGAGGCCCTACACATCCTGGACGAGGTGGAGATGGGGGATTACCTGGCGGGGGCTCAGACGGCGCGGGAGGTGGACGACGGCCTTACCGCCTACCTCCACGACGTGTACGATTTCCTGCGGGAAGCCTTGCCCGCGGACTCCGTGCTCTTCGAGTTCTTCCACTGCCGCTACGACTTCCACAACCTGAAGGTGCTGCTCAAGGCGGCGAAAGAGGGTGCGCCGGAGGAGGCCCTGCTGCCGCGACTGGGAAGCATGGACGTGGAAAGCCTGCGGCGGGGCGTGGAACATCCCGTGGAGCTTCCGTCTCCCTACAAGGAGCTGGTCCTCGAGATGGAGGGCAGGGAGCTATCCCCCCAGGAACTGGAAACGCTGATCGACGCGTATTTCCTGAGATACAGGCTCTTCCTCGCCCGTCGCGAGGGAAACGCCTTCATGGAAGAGCTGGCGCGCGCCGCCATCGACCTCTCCAACCTGAAGGCGATCCTCCGGGCGCGGAGACTGGGTAAAGAGCGAGAGAAGGTACAGAAGGGCCTTGTGGAGGGCGGCTACATCCCCACCGGGTACCTCCTCGAACTGTACGGGGACACGGACGACGTCATAGTGAAGAAGCTGGAGAGGACGCGGTATCCTTCCCGGCTCCTGGATTTCCTGGTCGAGGAGGAGAAGCCGAGCCTGAGCGACTTCGACCGCCGCAGCGACGACTACATCATGGACCTGCTGCGGGCAAGCCGCCGCATCTCGGTGGGAGTGGAGCCGGTCTTTTCCTTCGTGCGGGCGCGGGAGAACGAGGTGACCATGGTACGCATGATCCTCATGGCCAAGCTGCACAACCTCGCGCCAGAGGCCATCGAGAAGATGCTCAGGAAGCTATACATCGAGTGACGGCGTGATGCCCGGGGAAGACAGGGGCGGAAGATGGAAGGATTGAAGGTGGCCATGCTGGGGGGGCGGACCTCCACCCTCGGGTTCAAGGCGGTGGGGGTGGAGGCCTTCGTGGCGCCCCTTCCCGCTGACGGGCCCCGCATCTGGCAGGAGATGGACCTCAGCCGCTACGCGGTGGTCATGGTGACCGAGCCGGTCTACGAAGTCCTGGAGCGCGAGGTGCCGGGTTTTCCTCCCCACGGGGGACTGCCGGTGGTCATGGTCATCCCCGCGGTCACCGGCTCGCGCGAGATGGCGGCGGCACGCATGCGCGAGCGGGTGCAGAAGGCGGTGGGCGCCGACCTGGAGAAGTGAGAAGGGACCGTCCCGGCGACGGGTATATGGAAATATATGGAAATATATGGAAATATATGGAATTGCTGTCGTAAGCGGCAGCGAAAGAGACGAGGAGCGTTAAATGGAAGCGGGAGTAGTGGTAAAGGTTTCCGGGCCCCTGGTGGTGGCCAGGGATCTTCCCGATCCCAAGATGTACGACCTGGTCAAGGTGGGGAAAGACCGCCTCATGGGGGAGATCATAGAGCTGCGCGGCAACCGGGCCTCCATCCAGGTTTACGAGGAAACGGCGGGCCTGGGTCCGGGTGACGAGGTCATCTCCACCGGGGAGCCCCTCAGCGTGGAGCTGGGACCGGGCCTCCTCACCTCCATCTACGACGGCGTGCAGCGTCCCCTGGACGTCATCCGCGCCAAGTACGGCAATTACGTGACGCGTGGGGTGGAGGAACCGGGCCTCTCCCGTGAGAGGAGGTGGCCCTTCCAACCCGCGGTGAAGGTGGGGGACGAGGTGGTTCCCGGGGACGTGCTGGGGACGGTGCAGGAGACCGCCGTCATCGTCCACAGGGTCATGGTACCCGTGGGGGTGGAGGGCAGGATCTCCGAGATACGTGATGGCGATTTCACGGTGGAGGAGACGGTGGCGGTGGTGGAAACGGACGCCGGCGAGGTGCCCGTGACCATGATGCAGCGCTGGCCGGTGCGCCGGCCGCGCCTCTACAGGGAGAAGATGGCGCCCGCGGAGCCCCTGGTCACGGGCCAGAGGATCGTGGACACCCTCTTTCCCATATCCATGGGCGGCACCGCCTGCGTCCCGGGTCCATTCGGCTCGGGGAAGACGGTGCTGCAGCACGCCATCGCCAAGTGGGCCAACGCGCAGATAGTGGTCTTCGTGGGATGCGGGGAGCGCGGCAACGAGATGACCGACGTGCTCCTGGAGTTCCCGGAGCTCACCGACCCCTACAGCGGGGAGCCCCTCATGCTGCGCACGGTGCTCATCGCCAACACCTCCAACATGCCGGTGGCGGCCCGCGAGGCCTCCGTGTACACGGGCATTACCATAGCCGAGTACTACCGGGACATGGGCTACCACGTGGCCCTGCAGGCGGACTCCACCTCCCGCTGGGCGGAGGCCCTGCGCGAGATCTCGGGCCGCCTGGAAGAGATGCCCGGCGAGGAAGGGTATCCCGCTTATCTGGGCACCCGTCTGGCCGCCTTCTACGAGCGGGCGGGACGGGTCATCTGCCTGGGCAGGGAGGGCCGGGTGGGCTCGGTGAGCGCCATCGGTTCAGTCTCGCCCCCGGGAGGCGACCTCTCGGAGCCGGTGACCCAGGCCACCCTGCGCGTGGTGAAGGTCTTCTGGGGGCTGGAGGACCGCCTGGCCTTCGCCCGCCACTTCCCCGCCATAAACTGGTTGAACAGCTACAGCCTCTACCAGGAGAAGGTGCAGGAGTACTGGAACCAGGAGGTGGACGAGGCATACGGCGAGCTGCGCGAGGAGGCCATGGGCATCCTGCAGCGGGAAGCGGAGCTGCAGGAGGTGGTGAGGCTCATCGGCATCGAGGCCCTCTCCGACCAGGAAAGGCTGATCATGGAGACGGCGAAGTCGTTGCGCGAGGACTTCCTGCAGCAGAACGCGTTCGACGACGCCGATGCCTTCACCTCCCTCATGAAGCAGTTCCGCCTGCTCAAGCTGATCATGACCTATCACCGCCTGGCCACCCGGGAACTGGAGAAGGGCAGGCCCGTGGAGGAGCTCATCGACCTCCCCGTACAGGAGGAGATCGCGCGCGCCAAGTTCATCCCCGAGGAGGAGATGGAGCGCTTCGACCGCCTGGAGGAGAAGGTGGCGGAGCAGCTGGCGGGGGAGGCCTCGCAGGTGAGGGCCTGAGACGCGACGGGAAACGGGATATGGAATTTTATGGATAATAATGGCCGGAGAAGGAGTGCCCGCTTCAGCGGGAGGACATATCCATAACCGGGGAAGGAGTCGGAGAAGATGCTCAAGGAATACCTGACGGTCAAGGAGATCGTGGGGCCTCTCATCCTCCTGGAGGGGGTGGAGGGCGCCAAGTACAACGAGCTGGTGGAGGTGGAGTTCCCCGACGGCTCCGTGGGCCTGGGGAACGTGCTGGAGGTGGAGGATGACCTCGTGCTCCTGCAGTCCTTCGAGGCTACCAGCGGCCTGAACATCGCCCAGACCAAGGTGCGCTTCACCGGGCGCGGGCTGGAGCTCCCGGTGTCGCGGGACATCCTGGGAAGGGTGTTCGACGGGCTGGGGAGGCCCATCGACAACGGCCCCCGCATCATCCCCGACGATAGGCTGGATATAAACGGCAACCCCATTAACCCTTACGCCCGCGACTTCCCCACCGACTTCATCCAGACCGGCATCTCGGCCATCGACGGGCTGAACCCGCTGGTGCGCGGCCAGAAGCTGCCCATCTTCTCGGGCGCCGGCCTGCCCCATTCCCGCCTGGCGGCGCAGATCGCCCGGCAGGCGGGCGTGCTCGGCCAGGAGGAGGAGTTCGCCGTGGTCTTCGCGGCCATGGGCATCACCTTCGAGGAGGCGGAGTTCTTCATCCAGGAGTTCCGCTCCACCGCCGCCCTGGAGAGGGCGGTGCTCTTCATCAACCTGGCGGACGACCCGGCCATCGAGCGTATCGCCACCCCGCGCATGGCGCTCACGGCGGCGGAGTACCTGGCCTTCGAGCTGGACATGCACGTGCTGGTCATCCTCATAGACATGACCTATTACTGCGAGGCCCTGCGTGAGATCTCCGCCGCGCGCAAGGAAGTGCCGGGACGGCGCGGTTACCCCGGCTACCTCTACACCGACCTGGCCACCATCTACGAGCGCGCGGGGAGGATCAAGGACGCCAGGGGGTCCATAACCCAGATCCCGGTGCTCTCCATGCCCGACGACGACAAGACCCATCCCATACCGGACCTCACGGGGTACATCACCGAGGGGCAGATCATACTCTCGCGGGACCTGCACCGCCGGGGCATCTACCCGCCCATCGACGTCCTGCCCTCGCTATCCCGCCTCAAGGAGAAGGGCATCGGGGTGGGCAAGACGCGAGAGGACCACTCGCCCCTCTCCAACCAACTCTTCTCTGCCTACGCCCGCGGCAAGGAGGCCAAGGAGCTGGCGGTCATCCTGGGCGAGGCGGCCCTCTCGGACGAGGACAAGCTCTTCGTGCAGTTCAGCGACGCCTTCGAGGACCGCTTCATCAGGCAGGGAGAATACGAGGACCGCTCCATCGAGGAGACCCTGGCCATCGGCTGGGAGCTCTTGCGCATCCTCCCCCGCGCCGAGCTGAAGAGGGTCAAGGAGGAACACATAAGGAAATACATGGAAGGTGAGGGCCGGGCTTAAGCGGGGCAGGGTCCCGTTCACGCTTGAGCGAGGAACGACCGCGGGAGGAAAGGGAGAGAGGATTTGGCGCGCGTACAGGTGAACCCAAACCGCATGGAGCTCCTCAAGCTCCGCAAGCGGGCGGCCATCGCCCGGCGCGGGCACAAGCTTCTCAAGGACAAGCTGGACGAGCTCATGAAGCAGTTCCTGACCCTGGTCAGGGAGAGCCGGGAGCTGCGCCGCGACGTGGAGGCGAGGCTGGCCGATGCCCACCTCATCTTCGCCATCGCCCGTAGCGAGGTGACCACCGAGGAAGTGGAGGGCTCACTCTCCGTTCCCACCATGGACCTGGAGGTCACGGTGGAGCGCGCCAGCATCATGGGCGTGCGTGTACCCCATTTCGACGTGCGCATGGGGGGCGACTTCGACTGCTACAGCCTCATCGCGACACCATTCTCACTGGACGAGGCGCTCATGAACTACCGTGAGCTGGTGCCGGAACTTGTGAGGCTGGCGGAGATGGAGAACAACGTCTCCCTCCTGGCACAGGAGATCGAGCGCACCAGGCGCCGGGTGAACGCACTGGAGCACGTGCTCATCCCCTCCCTCACGGAGACCATCACCTACATCACCATGAAGCTGGACGAGATGGAGCGCTCCTACCGCACCCAGCTCATGAAGATCAAGAGCATGCAGGAGGAGGCGGCCGGCAGGTAAACGCCCGCGCCGCGACCGACCGCTAAACCCCTTCCATCATCTTGCCGCGAGGCGCTATCCCGGAAGGCCGACGCGGGCATTGCTCCTCCTGGGCGCAGGCTGCGTGTTTCCGGAGGCGCGGCGGGAAAAGGTGTCGGAGCGCTCGTTTGGCCTTTTCCGGGTTGAAGATGGATGGTAGGCAATTACATCATCCCCAAGACACATGCCATTTTGACATCCCTTTTCCGCGGCTTCTATACTTTTCACAAGGGAGCCTTTCCGGCAGCCTGCCCTGCTGCAGCATTGCCCGGAAGGGTCGGACAGGAACGCACGGGCGCGGCGCACATACACCCATCCCTTGGCTGATGAGCGGCGGAAAGGCGGGGAAGCACCAGCGGCCCCGGTCCGCAGGGAACCCTGCAAGAGAGGTCCAGGAAATGCTCGATGAGCCGTCCACGAGGACAACCCCGAGCTTCGACGACCTTATACGTGAGATAGGGGGGGCGCTGGATCGCAGCCTCCCCACCTACGCCGGTCTTTCGCAATCCGTCAAGGACGAGATCAGGGGGCAGGTGACCGAACTCATCCAGCGCACCGCCGAACACGTGACCGGCGCGCGGATGAACCGCGAGGAGCTCTACGCCTTCGCCCGGCGCATGGGCAGGAGCCGTGCACTGCAGGGCATCCCCCTGGGGGATCTCATACGTGCCTTCTTCCTGGTGGAATCCATAGTTTGGGGCCGCCTGGTGGCGGTTTTCCTGGACAGGGAGCTCTCGGCGGAGGAATGGCTCGCCTTCTTCAGGTCGCGGGGCGAGATCAACGCCGAGCTCGTAGCGGCCCTTTCCGCCTCCTACCTGGAGACCAGGGACGCCTTGATAAACCGGCAGCTGCGCGAGCTGCACGGCCTCCTGGAGGTGGGACGCACCATCTCCTCCACCATGGACCTCGACCGCGTCTTTATCCAGATACTGGAAGTCGCGACGGAGATCATGCAGGCCCCCATGGGCGCCGTCTATCTCCTGGAGGGTGGAGAGCTGGAGCTGGTGGCCCAGATCGGCCTCTCGTCCCCCTGGACCAAGGGAAGGAAGGTGGACCTGCGGCGCTCGCTGCTGGCGCGTGCCATCGAGGAGAAGGCCCCCGTGAGCGGGTTGGACGAGCACCTGCGGGGGCTGGCGCTGCCCGCTCCCGCCAGGGGAGGCAGGGTGCGCTCCGCCATCTCCTGTCCCATCATGAAGGATGACGCTCCCATCGGTGGCCTGGAACTCTACGACGTCGAGGCGCGCAACTACCACCGCCTGGACCTGGCGCTGCTGGCGGCATTCGCTCCCCAGGCGGGGGTGGCCATCGAGAACGCACGACTATTCTGGCTGGAGAGAAGGCGCAGCCGCCAGATGGAGCTCATGAAGGAGATGGCGGAGGAAACGGCGGGAGCGGTGAGCTTCGGCCAGGCGGTGGCGGCGGTGCTGCGCAAGATAGCGGAGGTCGCCTCCGTCGACAAGTGCCTCCTCTTCCTCTATCACCGCGAGGAGGACAAGCTGGAGTTCGTGCGCGGTCATGGGCTTACCGTACCCGTGAACAGGAAGATGCGGGGAGTGCGCTGGAGCCCGGGGGAGATCGACGAGATGACCGTGCAGGCCCTGCGCAAGGGGGAGACCGTCATCGTCGAGGACGCGGAGAGGGACCCGCGCGTGAACCGCGAGCACCTCGGAAGTTTCAAGATAAAATCCTGCATGGCGCTTCCCCTCGTCTCCGAGCGGGAGGTCACGGGGATCATATACCTGGGGGACTCCCGCAGGCGCAGGATCTTCGACAGGGACGAGGTGGAGATGATCGAGGCCATGGCCGCGCAGGCGGGGGTGGCCATCCTCCAGGCCCAGCTGCGCCAGCGCATACGAGTGCGCGAGAAGAGGCTGCAGGAGCTGGAGGCGAGCGAGAGGGTCTTCCACGAGAGGGAGCGCAGCGAGGCCATCGTTTCCGCGAACCCCGATGCCATCGTGGTGGTCGACCGCCAGCGCAACGTCGTCCTCTTCAATCCGGCGGCGGGGGAGCTCTTCGGCTGGCGCGAGGAGGAGGCCCTGGGAAGGCACGTGCACGAGATACTCTACGGGGAAGAGAACCCGCTTCCCGGTGCCTGCATGCGCAAGGACTGCCCGGTGGAGGCCGCTTTCCGGGGCGAGAAGGTCACCATGGGGGAGATGGAATACCGTAGGCGGGACGGCGGTAGGGTATGGATCAGCGGCTCCTTCTCCGTGATCAGGGACCGCAAGCGCCAGATAGTGAGCGTCATCTGTACCTTCCGCGACATCAGCGAGCAGAAGAGGTTGCAGCACCTGGCCCTTGTGGAGAAGGAACTGGATATCGCCGCGCATATCCAGGGGGCGCTCCTGCCCGAGGGGATGCTTGAGAACGAGACGGTCAGGGTGATGGCCCACATGGAACAGGCGCGCATCGTGGGGGGCGACTGGTACGATTACTGGGAAGAAGGGGGACGGCTGGTGTTCGTCGTCGGTGACGCCGCCGGCAGTGGCGTACCCGCCGCGCTCCTGGCCACCCTGGCCATGAGCGCCATCCGCGCCGAGGCCAAGTACCGCGTGGACGTCCTGGACGTGGTGAGGAAGGCGAACCTGGCCATCTTCCCCCACCGCCTGGAGGACCGCTTCATAACCATCATCTACGGTGAACTGGACCTCGAGACGCTGCAGTTGCGTTACGTCAACGCCGGACATAACGACCCCTACCTCATCCGCGGCGGCGGAGAGGTCATCACTCTCTCCTCCGGCCAGAGGTCGATACTGGGGGCCTTCGAGGATATCCAGCTCCAGGTGGAAACGGTGCATCTGGAGCCGGGCGACCGGCTTTTCCTCTACACCGACGGCGTCATCGACTGCCGTGACGCGAAGAGGCGGCAGTTCGGGGAGAAGCGCCTGCGACGCTACCTGAGGCGCTCCGGATCGCGGGCCGCCGCATCTTTCCTCGAGGGCTTGGTGGAGGAACTGCGTTCCTTCTGCGGGGGGAGGATGGAGGACGACTTCACCGTCATGGTATGCGACGTCAAGAGGTGACGGGTCGGGGTTGCCGGCCGTCGCGATGCGCCCGATCCCTTCCCCGCCGCTCCGGTACCGTTTGGGTTTATAATCATGGACGGCAGGTGTTGGCCGGGCAAGCCGTGAGGGGATGCGCTGCATGAGGAGATGAGGAAGGAAGACATCACCCCAGAGAAGGTAAGGCGCTTTGTCGGCTCGTGGAGCATATACTCCCGGGACCGCGGGAACCCGCTATGGATGAAACCGGACGAGCTGCGCGGGCTGCAGGAACGCAACCTGCGGCGCCAGCTGGAGCTGGCGGCCTCCTTCAGCCCCTACTACCGCGAGGCATTCCGCCGCGAGAAGGTGGACCACGAGAAGGTGCGCGGCCTTGCCGACCTGGAGAGGATACCGGTCACCCCCAGGGAAGCCTACGCCGAGAGGCCGCTCTCCTTTCTTCTGGCTGTCGACCCGCCCGACGTGCTGGACGTTACCTACGAGATCACCTACACCTCTGGGACCACCACCGGCGCGCCGTCCCCCTTCTTCAACACCGCCTACGACATGTTCCGCATCAGCCTGGCGCTGCGTCGCATGGCCGAGATATCCTGGATGACGCCCCAGGACACGGTGCTCAACCTCTTCCCTTACGGCAACCTCCCGCACATCGGCTTCTACCGCACTATGCACTTCGCGTCCTCGGTGGGCATGAAACTGGTGAACGCGCTTCTGGGCAGGGACGTCCCCGGTTTTCCCCTTCACCGCTCCCTGGACGAGGCGCTGGAGCTGGCGGTGATGCACCGCGTCAGCGTCCTCTCGGGCATGGGCCGCCAGGAGCGCCGCTTCATCCTGCGCGGCGAGCAGATCGGCGCGGACCTCTCCGGCCTGCGCGTCATCCTCTCCCTGGGGGACACGGTCACGGAGGGCATGCGCGAGGAGATGCGGGCCCACCTGCCCGGCGAGGCTTCGCAGGCCTTCATAAACAACGGCTACGGTTTCACGGAATGCCAGGGGACATTCGTGGAATGTTGCGAGTTCGGCGGCTGCCACAATCCCGCCCCCGATCTTTACCATATAGAGATCCTCGACCCCGAGACCCTGCGGCCCCTCCCCGACGGTGAACTGGGACTGCTGGCCATCACCCACCTCGACCGTCGGGGCACGGTGCTGCTGCGCTACCTGGTGGGCGACCTGGCGGCGCAGGAGAGCGGTACGTGCCCCCACTGCGGCCGTTCCGGGTGCCGCCTGGTGGTGCGCCTCGGCTCCACCTACGCGGTACGGGCTGAGAGGGTGATACGCGTGGAGGGAAAGCTGGTGAACCCGGAGGCGGTGAAGAGCCAGCTGGCGGGGATCGAGGGCGTGGTGGAATACCAGCTGGTGGTGGAGAAGGAAGACCCCGGCGATCCCCGGAGCCCCGACGTCCTCACCATCCGCCTCTCGGTGGCGGGAAGGCTGCGCCGGGACCTCGAGGAGGAGGTGGTGAGGAAGGTGAGGGAAGCGGTGGGGATCACGCCGCGCGTGCAGTACGTGCAGTCGCCGGAGATTTACGACCCGTCGCGGATGCTCAAGGCCACCCGCTTCGTGGACAACCGTTGACGAAGAGGGCCTCCCCCACCCTTTCCACGTGCTTATTCGATGGCCCCGATGGAGCAGTGCCCTCCCGACCTCCCCAGGAAGTACATGGCCCTCTCCGCCACCACGGGGTAGCGCGAGCTGACCTTCACGCTCACCTCCCGAGCACCCACTGCGGAGCCCACGTTCAGCGTGAAGCGCGAACGCGGCTTCACAAAGGCGTATAGGGTGCTGCTCCCTCCGTCGGGGAACATGAAGGTCACCTGAACGCGGCTCTCCCTCTCCCAGGGATTCTGGAGGACGACCCATTCCTCGAACCCCTCCGCTGTATAGCCCTCGGCGAAATACCAGGTGTACTCGGGGCAGGGTGATGCCAGGGTGGCGTGACCGTCGCTGCGTCCCTTCCAGTACATGGCGCGCTCGACCACCACCGGAAGGTCGGAGAGAACGGAGGTGGCCAGCTCCCTTCCGGGAAGGACGGAATGGGCGGCCACCGTGTAGCGGCTGCGGGGGGCGATATAAAAGCTGAGCTTGCTGTTGGTTCCGTCCGGTTGCATGAAGGTGAGGACGGCCTTTGCAGCGGCGTCCTGGGGGTTCTGGATGCATATCCATTCCTCGAACCCTCCCCCCGTGTACCCCTCCGCCAGGTACCAGGTGGTTGATGCGGAGCGGGCTCCAAGGGAGCAGCTCCCGCTGCGCATGTGGTTCAGGTACTGCGCCCTTTCCACCACCACCGGCAGGTAGCTGCTCACGAAGGTGCTCACCTGGGCGTCGGGCAGCAGCGCGTCCACGTGGATGGTGAAACGGGAGCGCGGCGGGAGCGGGAACGACCTGACGGTTTCACCCTGCCCCTGGGTCTGGAAGCGCACAAATACTTCGGCGACCGCGTCGTTGGGGTTCTGTATGAGCACCCATTCGTCGAAGTCGCCCCCCGTGTACCCCTCCGCCAGGTACCAGCGGGTGGAGAGGGCGTCGGCCCCCACGGAGCAGTGCCCGGCGCGGCGGCCGCTGAAATACATGGCCCTCTCCGCCACCACCGGGCGGTCGGTCTCGATCATGGTGGACACCTCGGCCTGGGGGAGGACGGCGTCCACGCTGAGGGTGAAGCGGGAGCGCGGTGAGAGGAGGTAACGGCGCTCCGTGTTCGTCCCGCCCGGCTGCATGAAGACCACCCTGGCGTTCACCGCCTGGTCGTTGGGGTTCTGGATGGTTATCCAGGTCTCGAAGTCTCCCCCTGTGGGGTTGCTGCCCGTGTACCCTTCCGCCAGGTACCAGCGGGTGGAGGGGGAGGGGACGTTGACGTTCACACCCACCTCGACCAGGGCGGGGGGCACGAACAGGGAGGGGTCGGCGCCGTCCGTCTTCAGGTAGACGGTATATACCCCGTCGGGCAGGGGTTGCCCGTGATCGTCCCTGCCGTCCCAGGAGAACCCCGAGGAGCCCGGGGCGACATGCCTCACCACCCGCGTTCCCTGCAGGACCAGCGCCTCGCTGACGGAGCCGGGAGGGGCGCTGTAGGAGACCTGCGCCGCGGGGCGGGTGCTGCCCTCCCTGGGGGAGCAGGAGAAGGGCCTGGTCTCCAGGCCGCTTATGGTGGATACCCTGGACCTCGCGAGGGTGGAGGGGAGGAGTTGCCGGTTGACCGTCTCGACCAGCGCGCCGCCGGCATCGAAGACCAGCACGGGGATGCGCGCCGCGGGGTCCGCGGCGCCCCAGTCGGCGCAGGCGAGGACGGGGACGCGGCCGGGAAGGTGAGCCGGGTCGTAGAGGAGCCGGTCGCCGGGAAGGTCCACGCGCAGGCGCGCCAAGGCCTCCAGGAGGCAGAAGACCGTGGTGCCCCGCGGGTAGTAACCCAGTGACTGGTGGTAGGCGGAGTCAAGGGAATAGGCGCCGCGCACCCCGCCCGCCTCCAGGCGCGCCTCCGCCAGGTAGGAGGTGGCCGACGCCGCGTCTGCGAAACCCAGCCCCACCGCCTCGCTGGTGCCCAGGAAGTAGAAGTCGCCGTAGTCGCAGACGTCCCAGAAACCGCCGTTCTTCTTGGTGGCGAAGTAATACTGCAGGTCGCGGTAGCGCGTGAGCCTGCCCTCCTGGCCTGCGGGCCACCCGTCCGAACCCAGGTAGTAGCCCAGGGCGTCGCGCCACAGGTCCTGGGAGACCCACTGGTTCTCGTTGTTCACGCTGGTATGGACGTGGCCGTACCTTCTCTCCGTGGCGGCGGCGGAGGAGAGGATATCCTGCCGCAACCGCTCCAGGTTCGTGGAGGTGATGCCGGCGTCCAGTCCCGAGGCCAGCAGGTAGAGCAGGCCGTTGGAGGCGTAGATGGAATAAGCCTCCCTCTCCTCCTTGGGGATGTCGGGGTCGCTGCAGACGACGAAATGGTCCCCGGTCCAGAGCTCCTTCTCCATGGTGAGGTTGATGGTCACCACGCGGCCGTCGCAGGCGTCGATGAAGCCCTGGTCGGGGGAGGCCTGGGCCGCTGCCATCTCCGCCGCCGCCCGGTAGGCGGCGAGCGCCTTCACCCCCAGGTAGGTCTGGTTGCTCGCGTGCTGCACGGCGTCGGAGCCCTGGTCGATGGTATTGGAGGTGTTGATGTCGGGGAGGCCGTCGGAGTCGGTGTCGCAGGCCATCACGAAGGCGACGTAGTCCCTTACGCGGGGGAAGAGCTCGCGCATGAGGGCGGTGTCCCCGGTGTGTTTCCAGTAGCCGTGGAGGAGCAGCACGTAATTGGTATTTTCTTCCACGGGCATGTCGTGGGGGTAGGCCATGCCCGTGACCTGGGTGGCCACGCCCATGTCGTGGGAGAGGTACTTTCCCTGCGCGTTGCTCTTTTCGAAGAGGGGCCACTCCCGCAGCAGCTTGCCCAGGAGGTCCGGCCAGAAGGTGAGGTAGAACCACGCGGCGTTGTACTCCAGGTCGATGGTGGAGTGGAACATGCAGGAGGTCCCCTCCCAGACGCTGAACCAGTCCTCGCCCGAGGAGTTGTAGCACCACCAGGTGTTGCTGAGGAAGCTCTGCAGCGCATAGGCCATGAGGTCCTTTCCCGCCTGCGGGAACGGGGAGAGGTGGGCGCCAGAGAGAAGGTCGTCCACGAAGGAAGTTTTTTCCAGGATGGCCGCGCGCTCCGCGAGGGCGTACTCCACCACCTCTTCCACGGACCCCAGGTCGGGCCCGGCGGGGTCGTTGTAGAGGAAGCGATAGCTGGTGTCCCCGCGCACGTTGAGCACCTCGGCGGAGGTGTGGCCCGCGAAGACCAGCCTCCTCTCCTCGCTCCCTCCCGCCGGGAGCGAGAACGACCAGGTGAGGCCGGAGTAACCCTTTGGCCGGAAAGTATAGACGCCGTGCGCATAAGGAGGAGGATAACCCGGCGGTGAGTCCCATATCCATCCCGTGGAGGTGATGTCGTCATAGTGCCAGGCGAACCCGGAGTCATCCTCCGCCGCCACGGCCTCGCCACAGACCACATAGCCCGAGTTGTAGGGGTCGGGCCGGACGTAGCTCTCCCAACCGTAGGTATACCTGGTATCGTGCCGGTAACCGGGCCTTCCCGCCAGGGGCTGCGGGCTTTCCCCTCCCACGTCGAGGTCCTTGTGCGCCCGCACCAGGAGGAAATCCCCCGTGACAGGGGAACCCCCCTCGTTCTCCACCGCGACCTCCAGGTAGACGAAGGGCGCGCTCGAGAGCTTGACGTCGCCGGGGTAGAAGGGCGCGCGCAGGGTGACCCTTGCCTCGAAGGGAAGAGACGGGTCCCGGCAGGTATAGGAGACGCCGGTGAGGAGGTCCTCCTGGTCTATGGAGGAGAAAACCGGGTAGCGGTCGGTGAAGGGAAGGCAGCGTATGTCTCCCTCCGCGTCGCGGAAGGCCAGGACCAACTCGCTCAGGTCGTCGCTCCAGGTCCCGTAGGGCGACTGGCGCCAGGCCAGGAGCTGAGGCACGGGGTTGACCATGAAGCGCGAGCCCAGGCGTCCCAGCACCACCTCGTGCAGGTCCTGTCCCGGACCGTTCACGAAACGCAGGGGGAAGGCGGAGAAGCGGCGGTTCTCCATCACGTTTATCTCCAGGACGGTGTCGCCCCACCGGAGGAAGCGGATGTTGCTCACGGTCGCCTCCCGCGAGAGCGCCACGAAGTGAAGGTCTATCTCGCCGTTGACGGGAGCGACGCCCGTCACCGTCACCTGGTGGGCCCTGTCCCTGCCCACCAGGGCGCAGAGGTCCAGGTTGGCGAGGCCGGGGAGGATGATGCCGTTGGCGTAGACGCTGAAGATGCGCTCCCCGGGGTTGTAGGTGGACTCGAAGAAGCTGAACTCGATGTCGTACCAGCTTTCCCGCAACCCGCTCACGCTGTAATGGAAATCGGGGCCGTACCGCTCCTGCTTGTACTTGTATGGCTGGCGCGTGACGTTGTCCGTTCCCGCGATGTAGCGGCCGGCATGGGAGACGGACCAGGAGAGGCCGGAGAGTTCCACCACCAGGCGATCATCGCCGGCGGCCGCCCTTCCCGCGGAGAGCAGGAGAAAAAGCGGGAGCACCACGAGGACGGCGAGCAGCCAGAGGGTTCCCCCGGGACGAAGGGTTCCCCTGGGGCAAGGGATTCCCCTTGGACCTGACGTGCCCGCGCGCGTGCCGCGCGGGACCATGCGCGCTTGCCCGAACCGCCTACCGGTTGGGATCGTGACCGAAGACACAGCTCCCTCCTCTCCATGCCGAAGAACCGTAGGAGAAGTACATGGGACGCTCCGCCACCACCGGCACCCCGTTCAGGGAGGTGACGCGCAGGGAGACGTCTTTGCCCGCCCCCACCGCCTCGTTCACGAAGAGCGTCTCGCGCGCCCGGGGAGGGACGTAGACCGTCCGGGAGATCACCGGTCCCTGCCCGGGACCCGGGAAGAAGTCCACGCCGGCCACAGCCGCCTCTCCTCCCGGGTTGGCCAGGGTGAGCCATTCCTCGAAACCGTCGCGGGTGGTCCCCTCCGCGAAGTACCAGTTAATGGAGGGGGATACGGCCCCCACGGCGTTGTGGCCTCCCTGCACCGTCCCCTTGTAGGAGAAGTACATGGGACGCTCCGCCACCACCGGCACCCCGTTCAGGGAGGTGACGCGCAGGGAGACGTCCTTGCCCGCCCCCACCGCCTCGTTCACGAAGAGCGTCTCGCGCGCCCGGGGAGGGACGTAGACCGTCCGGGAGATCACCGGTCCCTGCCCGGGACCCGGGAAGAAGTCCACACCGGCCACCGCCGCCTCTCCTCCCGGGTTGGCCAGGGTGAGCCATTCCTCGAAACCGTCGCGGGTGGTCCCCTCCGCGAAGTACCAGTTAATGGAGGGGGATACGGCTCCCACGGCGCTTTCCCCTCCCTGCCAGGCACCGCGGTAGTTGAAATACATGGCCCTCTCGGCGACGATGAAGCCGGCGCTCTGCACCACGGCGGACACGTCCTTACCGGGGCCCAGCGCCTCGTTCACGTTGAGGGTGAACCTGCTCGCGGGCGGCACGGAGTAACCCCGGACTTCCTCGCCTCCGCCCGGCAGGAGAAAGGTGAAGCGGACGTATATGTCCTCCCCTGAGGGATTGAGCACGCAAAGCCATTCCGAGAAACCCTCGCGGGTGGTCCCTTCCGCGAAGTACCACCTGTTGGACTGCATGGCGCGCAGCGCGGCGGCCACCTGCAGGATGCCGTGCCCGTGATAGGGGTCCCACCCCGCCGGGCCCAGGTCGCGGCAGGTCGCGGTTAGTAACCGGGTGATCTCCGGGGGAGAGAGCCTGGGGTCAAGGGAGAGGAGGAGCGCCGCAGCGGCCGCCGCCTGCGGGGCCGCCATGCTCGTCCCCTCCCCCCACACCAAGGAAAAGCCGGACTGGGGGTTGCCCGCGGTGCGGTAGGACTCCTGGGGGATGCCGTCCCCGTGACCGTCGCCGTTGTCGTCGCGGGTGAGGTCTCCCCCCGGCGCCACCAGGTCCAACCCCTCCCCGTAGTTGGAGTAGTGGGCGCGCAGGTCGCGGTAGTCCGTGGCGCCCACCGCCAGCACGTAGGCGCCCTCGTCGGCGGGGCAGTCCATGCCGCCGGGATAGCCCGGGTCGGAGCCCTCGTTCCCGGCGGCGGCCACGCAGGTCACGCCCTTGCCGTAGGCGTAGCGCACCGCCTCCCCCACCGTTTCGCTGTGTCGTGGGGAGGCCAGGCTGAGGCAGATCACCCGTGCCCCGTGGTCGGCGGCGTAGCGTATACCGGAGGCCACGGCGGAGGCGGTGCCCACGCCGTCCGCGTTCAGGACACGCACGGGCATGATGGAACAGCGGTAGGCCATGCCGGCGGCCCGGAAGGCGTTGTTGTAGGAGGAGGCGATGATGGCGGCCACGTGGGTGCCGTGCCCGTACTCGTCGTCGGGGTAAGCGTCGTTGGCCACGAAGTCGTAACCCGGGACGAAGGAGGTGTACTGGAAGTCGGGGGCGCGCGAGAAGTAGCCGTCGCTGCGGTAGGCCACCCCGGAGTCCACCACCGCCACCACCACGTCGCCGCTCCCGCCGCCGGCGATGTCCCATGCTTCCGGCATGGTGATCTTTTCCATGTACCACTGCCTGGGGTAGTCGGGGTCATTGGGCGTGCCCGCCGCCCGGAAGAGGAGGTCCGGCTCGGCCCAGGCCACCCCCGGCAATCCCTGGAGGCATTCCGGGGACAGGGAGGAGGGGACGTCCAGTAGGAATTCCCCCCCGGGGAGGCGCTCCAGGAAGCGCGCCCCGCGGGAAAGCAGCTCACCGCGGGCCTTGTCCTGACTCCCTTCCTCCAGGCGCACGATGACCCGTTCGCGGGGGGCTCCATCACCGCTTTCGCTTCCACCGTCCCCCGCGGCGGAGACGATGCCGGAAAGCGGGAAGGCGAGCAGCAGGACGGCCGAGAGCAGCAACACCGTGAGGAGCCCGGCTTTGTCTACGAAACCGTAGCCGCAGCCCTTATCCGCTCCGCCGGCGAGATCTCCCCTGCGCATCCCGGTTCCTCCGGTTTCATATGAAAATGGTTCGGCTCGTTTTCCCGTGCTATGCATGTGACGCCTTTCGCGCGTCACGGTTCCCTCTTGCCCCAGAGCCCGTTTCCCCTCCGGGCGTAAGTCCCGGATACCTGATGATATCCGATGATATACGATAAGACGATTGTGCGGTAAAGCAAGGCAAGAATTCCAGGCGCCGTCATGCGGTGCGGTAGGAGGGACGCAGGCTTATCCCTGCCCCGGGCCGCGGGAGGCCAGGTAGGCCTCCAGGCGGCGCGCCCCCTCCTCCAGCCTGTCCAGCCGGTTGGCGTAGCTGAAGCGTATGTAACCCTCCGCCCCGCTGCCGAAATCTATCCCCGGGGTGACCGCCACGCGGGTGTTTTCCAGGAGCTCCATGGCGAAGGAATAGGAATCGTCGGTGAAGCGCTTCGCGTTGGCCAGGATGTAGAAGGCGCCGTGGGGCTCCACCGCCACACCGAAGCCGATCTCGCGCAGGCGGGGGAGGAGGAAGCGGCGCCGCTGGTCGTAGGTGCGCACCATGGCCTCCACCTCCTCGCCGGCCTCGGTGAGGGCGGCGATGCCCGCCCACTGCACGAAGTCGTTGGCCGAGATGAAGAGGTTCTGCATCATCTTCTGTATGGGGCGCACGAATTCCGCGGGGGCGATGAGGTATCCCAGGCGCCAGCCGGTCATGGCGTAGAGCTTGGAGAAGCCGTTGATGACGAAAGCGTGCTCTGTGAATTCCAGGATGGAGTGCTCCCTGCGCTCGTAGACCAGCCCGTGGTAGATCTCGTCGCTCACCACGTAGAGCCCCTTGCGGGCGAAGGCCGCGATCTCCTCCATGGTCTCCGGCTCCAGGAGGTTCCCGGTGGGGTTGGAGGGGGAGTTGATGATGACGGCCCTGGTCCTTTTCCCCAGGCGCTTCTCTATCTCCTCCGGGCGGTACTGGAAACCGTCCTCCTCGAAGACCGGGACCTCCATCGGTCTGCCGTCAACGAACTCCACGATGTTGGGGTAGCAGGCGTAGCATGGGTTGGACAGGATGACCTCGTCGCCGGGGTCCAGGAGGGCGGCGAAGAGGAGGAGCATGGCCGGGGAGCTGCCGCTGGTGACGACGACGCGGTCGGGGTCCACCTCCACGTGGTATTTCTCGCGGTAGTGCTCGCATATGGCCTCGCGCAGCTCCCGCACGCCCTGGCTGTGTGTGTAGTGGGTCTTGCCCTCCAGCATGGCACGGTAGGCGGCCTCCTTGACGCAGCGCGGGGTGTCGAAGTCGGGCTCACCCACCTCCATGTGGACGACGTCGTGTCCCTCGCGCTCCATCTGCAGGGCCTTCTCCAGGACCTCCATGACGATGAAGGGCGGTATGCGTTCGCCGCGGCCGGCTGTCATCGGCTACCTCCGGGATGCCGCTTCCCCTGCAACGAGATTGAAGAACATTATATTACACGGGGAAAGGGTTATATTACACGGGGAAAGGGGAAAGGGCGGCGCATGATGTATAGTTTATCGGGAAGGATAATGGCGAGACCGGGAGGCGGTCGCTTCATCTGGAAGGAGAGGCCATGGACTGGGAAGCCCTGCGGACGCGCATACGCGCCGATTTCGAGGCCAAGAACAATACCCGGGAGGAGGTCCTGAGGCTCTGCCGGTCCCTGGTACAGGTCTCCAGCTACGTCATCCGCAGCGTGCACAGGGGGGAGAGGGAGGAGGCGGAGAGGCTGTTGCGGCAGGCGCGGGACCTCTCGGCCAACATCACCCACATCACCGCTGACCACCCTGAGGTCTACACGGCCGGCTTCGTGCACGACGCGCAGAAGGAATACGCCGAAGCGTGCTCCACCTTCGCGCTCATCAACGGAGAAGCGCTGCCCGGCCCCGAGGAGCTGGGCGTTGAGTACCCGGCCTACCTGAACGGCCTGGGGGAGGCGGTGGGAGAGTTACGCCGCGCCATCCTGGACCTCGTCCGCGAGGGGCACCTCGAGCGCAGCGACGAGCTGCTCTCGTTCATGGACGACATCTATTACCTCCTGGTCTCCTTCGACTATCCCGACGCCATCACCGGCAACCTGCGCCGCACCACGGACATGGCGCGGGGGATCATCGAGCGCACGCGGGGCGACCTCACCACCGCCATCCGGCAGAGCAAGCTCAGGCAGGCCATCTCCGAGCTCGAGGAGCGCCTGAAAAACGGCTGAACCGGGGATGTGATCCCCGGGCACCGCCACGCATTTCGCGTGGTTCCGTATCCCTTGACGGCTGGATCGGTACTCGCCCTACCCCTCCCCTGCGCTCTCCTTTGCGCCGGTCCCCGCCGCGAAGAGTTCCCGCTCCATGGCTTTCAAGAAGCGGTCGATGCCCATCTGGGAGGTGGCCATGGCACGGGACTGGTTTCTGACCAGCTCGAAGGCCAGCCGTGTGAGATCGCGATCCTCGTCCCAGAGGAGGCGCGAGAGGATCAAGCCCACCGAGGATCCGGCGATGAAGGTAGCGGCCAGCTCGGTGTCGCAGGGGATGATCATGCCCCGTTCCAGTAACATGTCCAGGCTTTCCGCCATCTTCTTTCTCGCGAACACCGCCTGGTTTTCCACCTTCTGCGAGAAGGCGTTATCCCGGCCCATGGCTAAACGGTAGATAATGGAAGTCAGGTGAGGGTTGTCCCTGTGAAAACGGAGATAGTCGAGGGCGTTCTGCAACCACGCTTCGAGCGGCCGCCCGCCGCCCAGGACGGCTTCCCTTAAGCGGGCGCTGTTTCTTTCGAGAATGTCCGTAAGCTGTTCGAAATAGGAATTGACAAGCTTGAGAAAGACGTCCTCCTTGGAATCGAAGTAGTTGTAGAAAGTCCCCCGCGCCACGCCGGAACTTTCCACGATCTCGGTGACCGAAGCGGCATGGTATCCCTTGGTGGCGAATATCCTCGCGGCCTCCCGCAGGATCTGCTGCTCCCGTTCCTCACGCGCCAGGGAACCCCTTTTTCTCGCCAACGGCGGACCCCCGAAAGACGTCATTTCCTTTTCTGAAGAGCCGAATCCGAAGAGAGCAAACGACGGAACATATTATGTCACCCGTGACCAGCAGAGGCAAGCCACGGGCGTCTCCGCTTCCCGCAGGAAGGCGGCTCGCTGATCCTCGAGGGGCACGGTTGCGTCTGGCCCGGTTCGACGCCGGCGCGACGGAGGGAATGGTCCCGCCGCAGGAGACCGGAGGACAGGCAGGTCACGATACACGTCAGGGTCCCGGTGTGGCCCGCTCACTCTCGGGAGCGGGGTTTTGGTTGGCGTCGACTGTTGTTTCCTCCATCAGGGAGGGCTTGACGTGGAGGCTTTTTTCCATGGTCGCGAGGAGGCGGTCGACCACACGCAAGTTCACCGCCAGGGCTCGGGACTGGTTCTTCACCAGCTCGAAGGCGACCTTTTCCAGGTCGTAGTCCTTGTTCGTCGTCACGAAGTGCATGATGATCTCCAGGGCAGCCCCGGTGATGATGGCCGCGGCCACGTCGAAGTCGCACTGTATGATGAAGCCGCGCTCCGCGAGCATGCGCAGCTCCGCAGCCAGCACGCGGCGCGAGTAAAGGGCGTAACTCTCCAGCTTTTCGGAGAAAACGGCCTCCTGTCCCATAGCCTGACGGTAGATGATGGAGGTGAGATCGATATTGTCGCGGTGGAAACGGAAGAAATCCAACGCGAAGTCCAGCCAGGCGAAGAGGAAGTTGCCGTCCGCCATCAAGGCTCTCTTGATGCGCACGCTGTTGGCCTCGAGGATCCTGTTGAGGTTCTCAAAGTAGATGTCTATGATGCGTAAAAAGATCTCTTCCTTGGATTTGAAGTAATGATAGAAGGTGCCCCGCGCCACCCCGGCGCTTTCCACGATGTCCGTAATCGAGGTGGCGACGTATCCCTTGGCGGCGAATATCTTGATGGCCTCGTGCAAAAGCTGCCTCTCCCGCTCCTTGCGGGGCAGCACCCTTCTCTTCCCACCCATGCTGACTCCTCGACATTCCCGCTCCGGAGGCTCGTTCCCCCTCGCTCAGCATGAAGATATCAGACGCAGGCTTGGCGAACAACAATTTCCGGAGGAATTCAGATTTTCAAAGTCTGTTATCCCGTCTGAAAACGTGAGCTCGCTCCGGCTCACGGCACCGATATCCCATGCCTACTTGCGTGGCGGCAGCCGAGGCAAAAGGACTGCGCCCGGGGGCGAGGTCACCCTCGTGTCCGTGACGCGGGGAAACGCGGACCGGATTCATCCCCGGAGGTAAGAGGTGCCTGCCGCTTCCCGCTCGGGTCGGAGGGATGCCCGCGTATTTAGGCCCGGGAAGTGACTGTAGCCTTGCGCGCGCAGCAGGAAAGGCGCTCTCGATATGCGCTGGCGACGGTCATCGCCGTGAAGAAAGAAATTATACTTGATTGTCAGTAAAATGAAATCGTCCACGATGGCTGTAATCCTGCAGGTTGTTTAGCAGGAGATATCAAGCATATCCGTTAAAGAAAAAATGTATTGACTAGTCAATCTAATATATGTTAACTTGTCAATAGTTTCTTTCTCGTATTGTAGGGTGGAATTGGCTGTTTGTTGATTCTTTAACGGTCGGCCCTGGACACCGCATTGGTACTCGTTCCCGTATCTGCGGTGCATGCGGACAGGTGCGATGGGTTAACGGACAAGGGGGGATGCTAGAGGGAAGATCGGTCGTTTTCAGGACGGCGTCATTTTTTCTCGAAAGATAGAAAGGGGGCAAACGAATGAGGCGAGGGTTGAGTTACTTCCTGTGTGTATTCCTGTCGGCGTTGTTGGCTTTGGCGCTCATGGCCCCGGCGCTCGCGAATCCTGCGGCAACGGTGACCGAGGCCGGGGAGGACCTCTATACCGTCACCACCGCCGACGGGGTGGAGCTGGTGATCAAGCACTACCTTCCCGCGGAGGGCGCCCTTTACCGTACCGGGGCACAGCCGGTCATCCTCATGCCGGGCCTGCTCTGCAACAACAACTTCTACGAGGTTAGGACGCCCAAGGGGGCTTCCTACAACGGAGTGAAGCTCCCGGAGGACCTCCCCGACTGGGCCGAGGGCGATCCCTACATCGAAGCGGACCCCATGAAGTTCTACAGCCTGGCATATTACCTGTGGGACCAGGGATACGACGTGTGGACTGCAAACTACCGCAGCGAGGGACGTGACGAGATGCGGTGCGGTGGCGCCGGCCCCTTCGCCATCGACGAGCTGGGCGCCAACGACATGCCGGCCATCGTGACCAAGGTACGCGAGCTCACGGGACAGAAGCCGGTGTGGATAGGACACAGCATGGGTTCCACCATGGCCTACATGTACCTGCAGGGGGCGAGGTTCACGGATCCCACCAACACCCAGAGCAAGATCGTCTCCGACCCCGCCCTGGTGGCCGAGAGGAACGACGGGGAAGGCTCGCAGGCCCTCAAGGGCCTGGTGGACCTAGACGGTCCCGTGATCCCGGGAGGCTCCATAAACCCGTTGTTGCGGCCGCTGGTCTTCATGCTCCTGGGGGTGCCCATGTACGTTGACCTGCGCCCCCTCACCGCCAACTTCGGCTACCTGGCGTCCAATCCCATGCTGGCCCTGCAGTCGCTCCTGGCGGCCATGTCGGGGATCATCGGACTCGTTCCCGGCATGGACATCTTCAACATCGTGCGCCTCATCAACCCCGGGAACATAAGCGGTTGCGTCTCGAACTTCTTCTTCCAGTTCGTGGTGGACGGCGTGAGCGCCAGGGTGCTCACCCACTTCGCGGACGCCATCACCTACCGCAAGTTAAGGGAGGACTGGCACAACGCGCCCAAGTGGGGACAGGTGCCGCCGGCGCCAAAGGCGGGAGACGGTTATTATTACTACTCCGACAACCTGGCCAAGATAAGCCTTCCCGCCCTGGTCATCGCCGACGCAACAAAGGACATCACCAACCCCGGCGACGTTAAGGGCTTCTATGACAAGAAGACCAGGGACGCCAGGGACCTGTATTTCATGATCCCCAACACCGCCCACGTGGACCTGGTCATCGGCTTGAACGCCCCGCTGGAGCTGTTCCCGAAGATAGGGTCTTGGCTGGCGAGCCTGTGACGGCCGCCCGTCCGGCGGAATGGAGGTCACGCGCTCACTCTGGGGTTTGCCGCACCCGTAGCATGCGGAAGGATCACCTCCCGGTTTCCGGGAGGTGATCGCTTTTGCCTGGCGGGAACAAGCGTTTCGGTTCCCCGTGATGAAGGGGTTCCCCGTTACGGAATCGTGGCCGGCGCTTAAACCGTAAAACACCGGACGATCGTGAGGCTTGCCGGCGGCGAACGGGAAGCCAAGAAATGTATTGACATGTCAATACATTATTAGATAAACTGATTGGTAACAAACATGTTCGCGTCTATGAACCCCTGCATCATGGCACTTCCACAAATAGGAGAAGAAGGGAAAGGGGGTATGGCCATGACAGGTTAGTGCACCGTCAAAAGCGTTGCATAATGCGGTTTCTAACGCGAAAGGGGGATGTGATGAGGGGGAGATTCTCTGGCTTCACCGCTATTTTGCTGGCCGCGCTCATCGCGCTTCTCGTGATCCTTCCCGGGACGGCAGGTGCCGCGACCTCCACGCAGCAGGAGATGTACAAAGTCAACACCCTGGATGGGGTGGAGATCGTCCTGAAGCGGTACCGTCCCGACGCCGCAAGCGCTTTCCGCGCCGGGAAACAGCCGGTCATCCTCATGCCGGGGATACTCTGCAACCATAACTTCTTCGACCTTCACACCCCGGAGGGGGAGAGCTGCGGGGTGAAGTTGCCCTCCGACCTGGCGGATTGGGCCAAGGGAGACCCTTACGTGAACGCGGACCCCATGAGGTATTACAGCCTTGCTTACTACCTCTGGGACCAGGGCTACGACGTCTGGCTTGTGAACTACCGCGGCGAGGGTCGCGATCCCGTCAGAAGCGGGGGCGCCGGCGGCTATGCCATCGACGAGCTTGGGATCTATGACATGCCGGCCATAGTCACCAAGGTGAGGTCGGTAACGGGCAAGAAGCCGGTATGGATCGGGCACAGCATGGGCTCGACCATGGCTTACATGTACCTGCAGGGGGCCAAGTTCAGCAGCGCCTCGGACGCAGGCTCACACGTCGTTTCCGACAGCTGGCTGGCCTCCCAGCGCAACAACGGGACAGGTTCGCAGGCGTTGAAGGGGTTCGTGGACCTGGATGGACCGGTAATACCAGGCGGTTCCATACCCGCCTTGCTGCAGGTGCTGCTGTGGCCGGCGTTGTCCACTCCACTATACCTGGACCTGAGGCCGCTCACTTCCAACCTGGGCGGATTGGCCGCCGATCCACTCATGGCGCTGGAGACCATGGCCCGCTGGCTGTGGGGAACGATAGGATATCCCGATCTCGGGCTGCTGAACCTGTTGCTGCTCATCAACCCCGCCAACATGGATCCCGGGGTCTCCAGGTATTTCTTCCGGTACGGGCTGGACGGGGTGAGCACCCGGGTTGTGGCACAGTTCGCCGATGCCATCGTCAACGGCAAGCTGAGGGAGGATTACCGCAACGGGCTCCTGAATTCCCTTCTGGTGGCTCCGCCGGAACCCCGCTCCGGTGATGGTTATTACTACTACTCGGACAACCTGGGCAAGATCAAGCTACCCGCCCTGGTCATCGCGGACGCCACCAGGGACATCACCAACCCAGAGGACATCAGGAGCTTCTACGACAGGAAGACCCGCAACAGCAAGGACAGGTACTACGTGATCTCCAACACCGCCCACGTGGATCTGGTGATGGGGTTGAACGCGCCCAAGGAGCTCTTTCCGAAGATCGGGGACTGGCTGAAGTCGCTTTGAGGCGCGGAGCGGATGCCCGCGCGGTCGGTGGGCCGGAGCGTAGAAAGGCAGGGGCGAGAGCGCGCACGCCGCTGACCTTGCCGGTATCTTGGCGGTCGAGATCAAAGGCCGAAAGTCGCCGGGCGCAAGTCGCCCCCGAGGGTGGCCTCCCGAGGGGGCGACTTGCCGCTACGAAAGCATACCCCTCTCGGCGGTCATGCCCGGCACGGGGTAGCTGGGCGCGGAGTGCCCGGCTTACCTGGATGGCCTGGGGGAGGCGCACCGGGTAGGCATGCGCATCTTCCGACCTTGATATGCATTGCATGCACGGCGACGGAGCGTAGCTCTCGGCCACTACTTCCGACACGCGGAGACAACGACCGCCCCGTGCCCTCGTGTCTGGCGGACGCTGCACGTGAGGATCGAAGACGCGACTCCTCAGACCAACTTGCGCACGTAGATGGAGTTGGCCAGGTGCCAGCCCACGGTGCGGCGATTCCTGCCCACCACGGCCTGCAGGGGCCCCTTGAAGGGATCCTTGGTTATCACCCTGATCCTAACCCCCGGCTTGATCCCCAGCGATGCCATGAACTGAAGCAACTCGGGCTCGTCGTCCTTCACGCTGATGACCTCCGCCCGCTCCCCGGGTTCCAGGGAATAGAGTGTGGTTTCCTCCACCCTGACGTCCTCTACCTTGGAGGGTATGGGGTAGCCGTGGGGGCAGACCTTGGGGCGGTTGAGGGCCACGAAGAGCCTCCTCTCCACCTCTTCGGAGATCTGGTTCTCGAAGGGGAGCGCCTCCTCGTGGGCCTCGTGCCACTCGAACCCGAGCATGTCGGTGAGGAACCTCTCCACGATGCGGTGACGGCGGATGGCCTTCACCGCCATCTTCTCTCCCTCCGGGGTGAGGGTGATGCCGTGGTAGGGGGTGTAGTTGATCAACCCCTTTTGGGAGAGCTTCTTCAGCGTGTCGGTCACGGTTGAGGGAGCGAGCCCCATGGACTCGGCCAGCGCGGTGGTGGACACCGGGCTGGATGCCTGCTGCAGGCGGAAGATGTGCTTGAGATAATCTCCGAAAAAATCCCTTGCGGAAGGGTTGCGTGGCGATTTCATGTGCACTCCCCCAAAATCCTTGAAATTTTGAATAACCCAAATTATAATTTCGTCGTTCCGAATTTTCAACAAGAACCAGAACCTGGCGGCTCGCGGTTATACGATACCTTGTGCCGCCGCGGAAGCGGTTGAAGGCGGGCAGACGCCCGCAAAGATAGAAGGCCTCGTGGGAGGAATCGCGGTAAAAGGGGAAGGAGTGAGATATGGAGTACTGGGCCTTAGCCACGGGGGGTGCCGCGCTGGTGGGCCTGATCATGGCCTTCATCTACGCCAGGATGGTCACCAGGGAAGCCCCCGGCGACGAGAAGATGCAGTCCATCGCCGGAGCCATCCGGGAGGGGGCCATGGCCTTCATCCGGAGAGAGTACCAGGTGCTGGCCGTGTTCGTTCTCATCGTCTTTGCTCTCATCGCCATCTTCATCTGGTACAAGCCGGTGGATATAGTCAACGGTGAAAGGGTCATAGGGCAGAGCACCTATACCGGTATCTATACCGCCATCGCCTATGTCCTGGGAGCCATCTGTTCCATGACGGCAGGGTTCATAGGGATGAACATCGCCACCAAGGCCAGCGTGAGGACAACTCATGGTGCGGAAGAGGGAGGTACCGGCAAGGCACTGACCATAGCCTTCCGCGGCGGCGCCGTGATGGGCCTCACGGTAGCCGGCCTGGGGCTGCTGGGCCTCTCCGTGGTCTACCTGGTCTTCGTGAGGTGGTGGCAGGTGGTCACCAGCCCCGCCGGGCAGGCCTCCATCATCACCGGGTTCAGCCTGGGCGCCAGCTCCGTGGCCCTCTTCGCCCGCGTGGGCGGCGGCATCTACACCAAGGCGGCGGACGTGGGCGCGGACCTGGTGGGCAAGGTGGAGGCGGGCATCCCCGAGGACGACCCGCGCAACCCAGCGGTCATCGCCGACAACGTGGGGGACAACGTGGGGGACGTGGCGGGCATGGGCGCCGATCTCTACGAGTCCTACGTGGGATCCATCGTGGCCCCCATCGCCCTGGCGGCCACCGTTTTCGCCCTCTCCGGAGCGGGGGGCGTGACCAAGGGCATGCTGCTCCCCATGCTCATCGCAGGCGTGGGCATCATAGCCTCCATCCTCGCCAGCTTCTTCGTGCGCAGCAAGGAGGGCTCGCATCCCTCGCGGGCCCTTAATACCGGCAGCTACGGGGCGGCGCTGCTCACCACCATAGGCACCCTCTTCGTGGTCCTCTTCTGGTTACGCGGCGTGGATGCGGTGAAGCACCCCATAGGCTTCTGGATCTCCATAGTCGCCGGACTGGCCGCCGGGCTGGCCATAGGGTTGATATCCGAGGTCTACACCTCCGACCGTTTCAAGCCGGTGAAGGAGATCGCCAAGTCCTCGCAGACGGGTCCCGCCACCACCATCCTCTCCGGCTTCTCGGAGGGCATGGAGAGCACCGCCAGCGCCATCATCCTGTTGGTGGGGGCCATTGCCGGAGCCTACCTGGCCGGGAACTGGGCCATGCCCGACGTCGCCAACAGCGGCATCTACGGGATAGCCCTGGCGGCCATCGGCATGCTCTCAACCACGGGTATGACCGTTTCCGTTGACGCCTACGGGCCCATCGCCGACAATGCCGGAGGGATCTCGGAAATGAGCGGGAGACCGCCGGAAGTGCGCAAGATAACCGACTCGCTCGACGCCCTGGGGAACACCACCGCGGCCATCGCCAAGGGGTTCGCCATCGCCTCCGCCGGGGTCACCGCCCTGGCCCTCTTCAAGGCCTACACCGCGGCGGTGGGTATCACCATCATCGATCTGGGCAGGTGGCAGACGGTGGTCGGCCTCTTCCTGGGGGGGATGTTCCCCTTCCTCTTCTCCTCCATGGCCATCAAGGCGGTGGGTAGCGCGGCCTACGATATGATCGAGGAGGTCCGCCGCCAGTTCCGGGAGATCCCTGGCCTGAAGGAGGGGAAGGAGGGGGCTCGGGCGGAGTATGCCCGATGCGTGGACATCTCCACGCGGGCGGCTCTCCGGCGCATGATCCCACCCGCCTCCATAGCCGTGATCAGCCCGGTGGTCATCGGCCTGTGGGACAACCAGGCCCTGGCCGGGTACCTGGCCGGCGCCCTGGTGGTTGGATTCCTCATGGCCATCTTCATGGCCAACGCCGGAGGCGCGTGGGACAACGCCAAGAAATACATCGAAGCGGGAAACCTGGGCGGGAAGGGAACCACCACCCATGCCGCGGCGGTGGTGGGGGACACCGTGGGCGACCCCTTCAAGGACACCGCCGGTCCCTGCATGAACATCATGATCAAGGTGATGTCGGTCATCGCCCTGGTCTTCGCGCCCCTGTTCATAAGGTGACGTAGCGCCCGCATCGCTTGCGGGAGAAGAAAGAAGGCCGCCGCCCCCTGCGGGCGGCGGTTCCCTTGCGGGGCAAGACGATGCCGGGGATAGGCGCACCTCGCCCCGCTGCGCGCCACGGCTACCCCGCGCCGCGGTAAGGTCAGGTCACGCATTCGCATCCAAGTCAGGCTTCTAGAAAGCGCGCCACGGCTACCCCGCGCAGCGGTGATGTCAGGGTGGGCGGCCCTCGCCCTTAAGGCGGGCATCGTGATGCCTTATCCCCGGGCAAGGCGGGAGGGGCAGGGAAGGAGGCCCCTCCCGCGGGCGCCGTTGTTCCAAGTCAAGATCCACATTCGATCCTGGAGATTGACACGGTGACGAGGGGGTCTTTCGCGAGCGCCGTTGTTTCATGTCAAGGTCTACCCCAAAGCGATGCTGTATCGTTTCGGCAGGCGCTTTCCGGGTTGAAAAAGATCGGGAGACCACCAAAGCCTTACGTTGACGCGGGCGGCATGCAGCAAATATAATAATTAGCATAGCTAAATGTATGGAAGGGGATGGAGTTGAAAGGTACCGGCCGCGAGGAGCTGGCGGAGCGCTTCATGGAGAGCCTGGGCGCGATCATGCGCGCGCGGGGAAACGCTTTCCGAAAGGTGGTAGGCCGGCAAGGGATCACCATGCCCCAGTTTTTCCTCCTCAAGATGGTCAAGGCGCATGACGAGATGACCGTCACCCAAATCTCCAGGGCGATGATGGTGGCGGTGCCCACAGCCAGCCGCATGATCGACAACCTCTGCGAAAAAGGATGGCTGGAACGGCGGAAGGACCCGGAAAACCGCCGCGTGACCATGGTGCGCCTCACGCGGAGGGGGCGGAATATCCTGCGGGAGATGGGGGACCTGCAGAAGAAGGAGCTCCTGAAGCTCATGGACAGGGAGGACATCGGGGAGATAGAGGCCTTCGTCGCATGGCTGGAGAGATTCAGCGCCAGGCTCTCGGCTGCGCTGGAGGAAGCCGGAAAGCTGGAGTAAGCCGGAAAGGAAGAGGGGGACTTGGGGCGCTGATGAAACACGCCCAGGCTTACGCAAGCACGGCAGGGAAAATGGAAGTTGCGGCGCAACAGGGGAGAGGGAACCTTCCGGTGAGGCCATGTTTCCCGGGTGGATCACGGGGCCGGGTCATTGACAGAAGGCAAGGGGGGCATTAATCTATCTACATTTAGCAGTGCTAAATTAACTCGCGGAAGCGCCATGGCAGTGAGGGATGGGAGCGCGTGAGGCGGCGCCCGGCCCGGGAGGACCTCCAGCCGGCATAACGGCGGGGTGAAGGGAGCATGGCGGGGGTGGGCGGATCCGCGTGATCCCGTTGCGGGGAAGGCGGGTATGCGGCGGAGGAGACGTTGAAAGGCGATATGACATAAAGGAGATATGACATAAAGGAGTGAGCATGGACGGGTACGCGGTGGAAGTGGAGGGCCTGGTGAAGAAGTTCGATGAGCTGGTCGCGGTGGACGGCGTCTCCTTCACCGTGGACCGCGGCGAGGTCTTCGGTTTCCTCGGCCCCAACGGGGCGGGGAAGACAACCACCATCAACATGCTCTGCACCCTGCTGGCCCCCACGGCGGGCACAGCCCGGGTCAACGGGTACGATGTCCGGACCCACAGGAGCGAGGTGCGCCAGTCCATCGGCCTGGTCTTCCAGGACCCCAGCCTGGACGAGCGCCTAACCGCCAACGAGAACCTGGACTTCCACGCCGTCATCTACGCTGTCCCGGCCTCCGAGAGGGATAGGCGCAAGCGGGAGCTCCTGGAGATGGTGGACCTGCTGGACCGCGCGGACGACCTGGTGATCACATTCTCCGGGGGCATGAAGAGGAGGCTGGAGATCGCCCGAGGTCTCCTGCATCACCCCAAGGTCCTCTTCCTCGACGAGCCCACCATAGGCCTGGACCCCCAGACCCGCAAGTATATCTGGGAATACATAGATGGCCTCAAGAAGAGGGAGGACACCACCATCTTCCTCACCACCCACTACATGGAGGAGGCCGAACACTGCGACCGCATCGCCATCATAGACCACGGGAAGATCATCGCCATGGACACCTCGGAGAACCTCAAGAACATGGTGGGCGGCGACGTGATACGCATGAAGACCGCCGACGACGCGCGGGCCGAGGAGGAGCTGAAGCGGAAATACGACATCAACATCCTGGAGGACCGCGACTGCCTCTGCTTCGAGGTGGACCGCGGCGAGGAGTTCATCCCCCGGTTGATCCGCGACTTCGGGGTCGCCATCCAGTCCATCAGCCTGCACCGCCCCACGCTGGACGACGTGTTCCTCAAGCTCACCGGCAGGGAGATCCGTGAGGAAGGGGCGGACGAACTCGAGATCATGCGCAGGACGGTGCAAGTGCGGCCCCCCTTCGCCAGGTAGGCGCGGGAGAAAGGTCGCGGACGGGGAAAGGCTTGAGAGACGAGGCGAGATCGGAGGAGTAAACGATATGGGCGCGCTGGAAGAAAAAGTGGTAGACCAAGCCCAGGGGGAGGAAAGGACGGTTCGCCGTCGCGGCTCGTCTTCCCTGGAAAGAAGCATGCGGGGCGTGTATATCATATGGCTGCGCGAGTTCAAGCGTTTCTGGAGGGACAAGCCGCGCCGCATAGGGGGTTTCGCCCAGCCCATCATCTACCTGGGGCTGCTGGGCGTGGGCATGCAGAGCGCCTTCAAGGTGTTCGGCGGGGGGGACGTCCCCTACATCAAGTTCATGTTCCCCGGCATCGTCGGCCTGACGGTGCTCTTCACCGCGGTCTTCTCCGCCATTTCCATTATCTGGGACAGGGAGTTCGGGTTCCTCAAGGAGGTGCTGGTCTCCCCCGTCCCCCGTTCCTCCGTGGCCCTGGGAAAGATAATCGGCGGCTCCACCACCGCTCTCATGCAGGCGGCCATCTTCCTGGCGCTGGCCTTCACTCCCTGGGTCTACGGGTTCAGCCTCTCCACCCTGTGGAAGGTGCTGGCGGTGCTGCCACTGATCATCCTCATGGCCATGAGCCTGACCTCGCTGGGGGTGGCGGTGGCGGCCCGCATGACCTCCATGGAGGGCTTCCCGATGGTGATGAACTTCCTCCTCATGCCGCTCTTCTTCCTTTCCGGCGCCTTCTTCCCCCTGCAGGGGCTGCCGGGATGGATGGATTTCCTCACCAAGATAGACCCCCTCACCTACGGGGTGGACGCCCTGCGGGGCATCATGCTGCGCGGTCTCGACATGGGACAGGGGGCATCCTCCGCCCTCTCGCAGTTCGCGGTGTGGTTCAAGGACCCCCAGATCTACCAGATAGGGATGGGCAAGGGGTACCCGGATCCCGCCGCCCTCTCCGCCATGACCCAGCGGGCCGCCCTCCCCGGGCAGGCCCATCCGCTGTGGCTGGACATCGTGATCATGACGGGGTTCGGGGTGTTCCTCTTCGCCCTGGCCCTCTGGCAGTTCAGCCGCGCCGAGTAACGTAAGAAGCGCCGGCACTTCTGATTTAGATCATATCCCCTGGTTATTTTCCGCACTAAAGGGGCATCATGCTTATAGTGCAGCGAAATCGCTGCACTCTGGAAAATCGGGTTCTGCGGACTGCGCAAGCGAAAAGGCAGATGGTGAAGGTCAAAGATCGCCGCACGACATTCCGCTCGACCCCCATGAGATGGGGGATGCATGACAATTGAAGAAGACGACATATCCACAAGCTGGAAAGTCGAGTCCGGTGAACTGCGCAAAGGAAAACGATGGAAATGAGGGAAGGATCCACGGCATGGCGTCTTTCTTATCCGGTCGGGTGCCGATGCCTCTAGGATCGCGGGGACGGGAAGGGAAAGTGAGGATGGGGGAAATGAAGAAATCCAAGCCTGGAGGGTCCATCGCCTTGGCAACGCTGTTGCTGGTCGCCTTCCTGGTGGCGGCCGGACCGTACAGCATGGTGACGACCGCGGTGGCGCAGGACAACGGCGATATCGAGCGCCCCACGGATACGAGGGTTACCCAGGAGGAGAGGCAGGCGGCGGCGGACAGGGCGATAGCGGCAGGCCTGGAGACGGGGCCGGAGTACAGGGCGGCGGCCAATGGGAATACCATCGGTCCTGGTGATACGCCCGATTATTTCGGCATGCCCAATTACGCCAACAGCCCGTTCCCCGAGGTCTTTGCCGCGCCACATGAGCCCGCACCGCCCGTGACCTCCACCATCTTCTACTTCGCCGAGGGTACCTGCCGCCCCGGCTTCGACCCCTACATCAGCATACAGAACCCGGGCGGCACCGCCGCAGAGGTTACCATCACCTACATGAAGGGGGACGCCACCACGGCAGCCGAGACCCTAACCGTCCCCGCCAACTCCCGCGCCACCGTCCTGCCCCGCAACACCCTGGGGACCGGGGACGATCCCGCCCATGACTTCAGCGCCAGGGTGGAATGCACCAACGGCCAGCAGATCGTGGCCGAGCGCCCCATGTACTTCAACTACATGGGGAAATGGACGGGCGGGCACGACGTGGTGGGAGCGATCGAAACCTCCACCGTCTTCTACTTCGCCGAGGGTACCTGCCGCCCCGGCTTCGACCCCTACATCAGCATACAGAACCCGGGCGGCACCGCCGCAGAGGTTGCCATCACCTACATGAAGGGGGACGCCACCACGGCAGCCGAGACCCTAACCGTCCCCGCCAACTCCCGCGCCACCGTCCTGCCCCGCAACACCCTGGGGACCGGGGACGATCCCGCCCATGACTTCAGCGCCAGGGTGGAATGCACCAACGGCCAGCAGATCGTGGCCGAGCGCCCCATGTACTTCAACTACATGGGGAAATGGACGGGCGGGCACGACGTGGTGGGAGCGATCGAAACCTCCACCGTCTTCTACTTCGCCGAGGGTACCTGCCGCCCCGGCTTCGACCCCTACATCAGCATACAGAACCCGGGCGGCACCGCCGCAGAGGTTGCCATCACCTACATGAAGGGGGACGCCACCACGGCAGCCGAGACCCTCACCGTCCCCGCCAACTCCCGCGCCACCGTCCTGCCCCGCAACACCCTGGGGACCGGGGACGATCCCGCCCACGACTTCAGCGCCAGGGTGGAATGCACCAACGGCCAGCAGATCGTGGCCGAGCGCCCCATGTACTTCAACTACATGGGGAAATGGACGGGCGGGCACGACGTGGTGGGAGCGACGGCTCCGGCGGGCTCCTTCTACTTCGCCGAGGGTACCTGCCGCCCCGGCTTCGACCCCTACATCAGCATACAGAACCCGGGCGGCACCGCCGCAGAGGTTGCCATCACCTACATGAAGGGGGACGCCACCACGGCAGCCGAGACCCTCACCGTCCCCGCCAACTCCCGCGCCACCGTCCTGCCCCGCAACACCCTGGGGACCGGGGACGATCCCGCCCACGACTTCAGCGCCAGGGTGGAATGCACCAACGGCCAGCAGATCGTGGCCGAGCGCCCCATGTACTTCAACTACATGGGGAAATGGACGGGCGGGCACGACGTGGTGGGTCTGCCGGTTTCCCCCGTCACCCTGCCCGCTTTGCGCGTTGTTCCGGGAACCGGCATGAGGAAGTTCGTGGACACCCTCCCTGGTATGGGGGTTGTCAACGCCAACAACCTCGGACAGTACATACCCGTCGCCGTCCCGGACCAGAGTACCTACCCGGGCTCGGATTACTACGAGATCGAGCTCGGAGAATACATGGAACAGATGCACTCCGACCTGCCGCCGACAAAACTGCGGGGGTACAGGCAGGTGAACACCGCCGATCCGACGGTGAGTGTGTTCAACTACCTGGGGCCCATGATCGTGGCTCAGAGGGACCGTCCCGTGCGAATAAAGTTCACCAACAAGCTCCCGACGGGAGCCGGCGGCGATCTCTTCCTACCGGTCGACACCACGATGATGGGGGCGGGCATGGGCCCGAAAATGACCATGCCCCATCACGTGATGCAGGTAGGGGGAGCTGGGACTACGGTTGAGGTCATGACCATGGATCCCCACACCTTCCAGGCAGGCATGCGGGTCATGTTCCAGGACTTCCAGCCCGCCGCCTATAACGGGGTTTTCCCGGTCCTCTCCGAGGGCCTCGACGCCACGCACTTTCGGGTCACCCTAAACGTGGACCCTGGCGGGGACCCCACCGTTCTCGGCCGCATAGCCGAGGTCTACACGCAGAACCGCGCGGCCGTGCACCTTCACGGCGGTTTCACCCCCTGGATAAGCGACGGCACGCCGCACCAGTGGATAACGCCCGCCGGTGAGATCACCAGTTACCCGGAGGGCGTAAGCGTCGTGAACGTCCCCGACATGCCTGACCCCGGGGACGGTTCCATGACCCTCTTCTATACCAACCAGCAGAGCGCCCGGCTGCAGTTCTATCACGATCATGCCTGGGGAATAACGCGCCTAAACGTCTACGCTGGAGAGGCCGCTCCCTACATCATCGAGGACCAGGTGGAAAAGGACCTCATCAATGGCACCAACCTGAGCGGTGCGAACCCCGGTCTGGCCAGGGTCATCCCCGCCGAACAGATCCCCCTCGTGATCCAGGACAAGACCTTCGTGCCCGACGCGGAACAACTGGCGTGGCAGGACCCCACCTGGGACGAGTCCCGCTGGGGCGGCAAGGGCAACCTGTGGTTCCCGCACGTCTACATGCCTAACCAGAACCCGGCTGACCCCGGGGGCTTCAACCAGTTTGCGCGTTGGCACTATGGACCGTGGTTCTGGCCTCCGACCAACAACATCAAGTACGGCCCTGTCCCCAATCCCTACTACGACCCTGTCAACGCGCCCTGGGAAAACGAGACCATCCCCGGGGTGCCCGATGTCTCCAGTGTCATGGAGGCCTTCATGGACACGCCGGTGGTCAACGGGACGGCCTATCCCACCGTTACACTGCAGCCGAAGGCGTACCGTTTCCGCATCCTCAGCGTCGCGGACGACCGCTTCTTCAACCTGCAGCTCTACGAGGCAGACCCGTCGGTGGTAACGCCGGACGGGAGGACCGATACCGAGGTGAAGATGGTGCCGGCCGTGGCCACCGATGGGTACCCGGAAACCTGGCCCACGGACGGGAGGGAAGGCGGCGTTCCCGACCCCGCGACGGCCGGTCCCGACTGGATCCAGATCGGGACCGAGGGCGGTTTCCTGCCCGAGCCGGTGGTGATACCCGCCCAACCCATAGACTGGCAGACCGATCCCACGCTGTTCAACGTAGGCAACGTGACCTCCCACTCGCTGCTCCTGGCTCCGGCGGAGCGGGCCGACGTCATCGTGGACTTCTCGGCTTATGCCGGCAAGACCCTCATCCTCTACAACGACTCGCCGGCGCCTTTCCCGGCACGCGACCCGCGCTACGACTACTACACCGGCGCCCCGGATCTCACCGACACGGGCGGTGCGCCCGCGGTGATTCCCGGCTATGGACCCAACACCCGGACCATCATGCAGATAAAGGTGGCCGCGGCCCCCGGTGCCGCCCCTTACGACGTGGATGCGCTGAAGGCGGCCTGGGCCAAGACCGCCACCAGCCCGGGCGTCTTCGCGTCGTCCCAGGACCCCATCCTCGTGCCCAGCGCCGCCTACAACTCGGCCTACGATGCGAATTTCGCACGGGATCCATACGTAAGGATCTTCGAGTCCCAGAAGAGCTTCCGGACCATCTCCGGCGCGACGGTGACCATCCCCTTCCAGCACAAGGCCATCCAGGACGAGATGGGCGAAGCCTTCGACATGGAATACGGGCGCATGTCCGGGTTCCTGGGCCTGGAGCTTCCGAACACGGGGGCCCAGAACCAGAATTTCATCCTCTACCCGTTCATCTCGCCTCCCGTCGACATCACCATCGACAACATTACGCCCTCCGAGCCCCTGCCCGGAGATGGGACCCAGATCTGGAAGATAACCCACAACGGGGTGGATACTCACCCGCTGCACTTTCATCTCTTTAACGTGCAGGTGATAAACCGGGTGGCCTGGGACAACATGGTGATGCCTCCGGATGCCAACGAGCTGGGCTGGAAAGAAACGGTAAGGGTCAACCCCCTGGAGGACATCATCGTAGCCCTGCGACCCTATGCTCCCACCGTCCCCTTCGCGGTGCCTGACAGCATCCGGCCCATCAACCCGGCTATGCCGCTGGGCGAGCCGCTGATGCAGCCTCCGCCGCTCGGCGAGTGGGTCGAGCCGGGAGGCACGCCGACTATGGACGACGGCGTAGAGGGGCGGATCAACAACGTCCTGGTCAACTTCGGCTGGGAGTACATGATGCACTGCCACATCCTCTCACACGAGGAGATGGACATGATGCACGAGCTGTCCTTCACGCCCGCCCGTACCGCCCCGGCCGCGCCGGACGGCTTGGTTGCCGTGGCGGGCGCGGGACCACAGATAACCCTCACCTGGAACGACAATTCCGCCGACGAGATGTACTTCGTGATTCAGAGGACCACCGACCCCATGACCGTCCCCTGGGAGACGGTCGCCAACGTGCTGACCTCGGACCGGCCGGGGACGAGCCCTCCGGCGGAGACCTACGTCGACACCACGGTCGCGGCGGGGACCACCTATTATTACCGTGTGATAGCAGCCAACGTCGTAGGCTACCTGCCACGGGTGCCGTATAGCGACCCGGAGGCCATAGGCTTCCCCACCGTGCGGGCGGATTCGACGCCCTCCGGCGTGGTCTCGGTCACGACTCCCTAGGGCTAGGAACGAGCGGGGGAGGGGGAGATGCCCCCTTCCCCCGCTTGCTTTCCGGAAGCGGAGGCGGGCTTTCCGAACCTTCCGCAAATGAAACGAAGCCCGTGTACTTGGCCCGCTGATGGGGGAGCTTGAGCCGGTTTTCGGAAAGTTGCGGGGATAAAAGTTGTGGGGACATATGAGCTTGCGGCCTTGTGCCGGGGCAACCCATCCGAACCGTCTCGCCTGCTTTACCCCGGCCCTCCCGCCCTCCTTTGTTTCCCGGGAGGACGTGGGAAGATGGATGAAAAATCGCGCTTGCGTTTATAATAATGACGGCTTCCAACGGCTAAGTCAGCAGCAAGCGATAAAACCAGCGCGGCTTTGGGCGGAAGATTCAGCGGGATAAGGTCACGTCGGTCTCATGCGAGGAGGTCATGATGGCTTACGGAAACATGGGGAAGATCCTGGAAGTGGACCTCGCCTCGGGAAGCATGAAGGCAAGGGAGCTCCCCGAGGAAATGTACCGGGAATACATCGGTGGAGCCGGCCTGGCCGCCAAGCTGCTCTACGATCACGGGCACCTGGACGCTGAACCCCTGGATCCCGCAAGCCCGCTCATCTTCGCCGCGGGACCCCTCACCGGGATCGGGCTCTCCGGGTCCAGCCGCCTCTCGGTGGGTGCGCGCTCGCCCCTGACCGGCATCTGGGGGCAGGCCTCCTGCGGGGGCAACTTCGGCCCCGAGCTGAAGCGCTGCGGATACGATGCCATCTTTTTCCATGGCCGCGCGTCGGGGCCCGTCTATCTCCTCCTGGAAGACGATGAGGCGCGCCTCGTCGACGCCTCAGACCTGTGGGGGAAGGACACCTACGAGACGACGGACATCCTGAAGGAAAGGCACGGCAAGACCCACAAGGTGCTGGCCATAGGGCCGGCGTCCGAGAACCTGGTCCCCTTCGGGAGCATCGTCAATGACAAGGGCCACGTCTTCGGGCGCGCGGGCATGGGCACGGTCATGGGCTCCAAGAAGGTAAAAGCAATCGTGGCCAGGGGCGAGAGGAAGCTCCAGTACCGGGACCCCGAGAGATTCGCGGAACTCGCCAGGACTTACCAAGGTTGGGTGGAGAGAAGCGGCATGACCAAGGCCCTGCGCGCCTTCGGCACAGCCTGCAACATGGAGTCGAAGATGATCGAGGGCGACGTGCCCACCCGCAACTGGGGGCTGGGCATATGGGAGGAGGGCGGCGAGCGCCTCTCGGGGATCACCATGGACGAGGAGATCAAGGTGGGGAGCCGCGCATGTCGGGGTTGCCTGGTGCGCTGCAAGCCGGTGGTGGAAGTCCCGGAAGGACCCTACGCCATGGGACCGGGAGCCGGCCCGGAGTACGAGACCCTGGGCGCCTTCGGCACCATGCTCATGAACCCGAACCTGGAGGCGGTGGCCTGGATCAACGATTTCTGCAACCGCTCGGGGATGGACACCATCACCTGCGGGGCCACCTTCGCCTGGGCCATGGACTGCTACGAGAACGGCATCCTCAAGCCGGAGGATTACGAGGGCATAAGGCTGGAGTGGGGAGACATAGACACGGTGATATCCCTGCTGCCCAGGATCGTCAGGCGGGAGGGGAAGCTGGCGACCCTGCTGGCCATGGGTTCCCGCGCCGCCTCCCGGGAGGTGGGGGGCGGCAGCGAGCGCTTCCTCACCGACAGCAAGGGACTGGAAGCCCCCATGCACGACCCGCGCCTCGACTGGGGGGACGGCCTGGCCTACGCCGTCTCCGTGCGCGGTGCCTGCCACGTCTCCAACATGATGTACCAGCTGGAGTGGGGGGCCATACGCTTCCCGGAGATAGGGCTGGACAAGCATTACCGGGGGATGAGCACGGAGTACAAGGCGGAGGCGGCGGCCAAGACCTCCGACCTGGGGTGCATCATGAACTCCGCCTGCTGGTGCGTCTTCCCGGCCACCTCCTTCACCATCCCGCTGCTGCGCGACCTCTTCAACGCCGTGGCCGGCTACGGCTGGGAGATCGAGGACATGATGCGCGCGGGGGAGCGCGTGTGGTTCCTGCAGCGCTGCCTGGGCCACATCTGGGGTGCCACGGGGGCCGACGACCGCTTGGGCCAGAGGATCATGACCCCCACGAAGGAGGGCTCCATCGCGGGCGTGGTCCCCGACATGGAGACCATGCTGCGGGAGTTCTACGAGTATCGCGGGCTGCAGGAGGATGGCAGGCCCAGGCCCGAGGTGCTGCGCTCCCTGGGCCTCTCCTACCTGGAGAAGGACATCTACAAGTGACCGCGGGCGCGGGCTTTGCGCTCCCGCTCAGTCGTCGATGGGGATGAGTTCGTATTTCTTGCTGCCCAGGCCCATCTTCTCCGCGTAGTCCACCTGCTTCTGGCAGTCCACCACGGGGTAGATGGAGTGGAAGACGTCCCGGCCCGCCCTTTCGTTCAGGAGGTCCAGGCTGGCCTGCTCTATGGCCACGATATCCCGGCTGGCCAGGATGCCGATATCCTCAACCACGCGGGCGTCGTTGTAGTTCCAGCAGTCGCAGTCCGGGGTGACGTTGATGAGGAAGCTGAAGAAGGCGACCTTGTTCTCCTTGCCCTTGAGCGCTCCCATGCAGTACTCCACCACCTTCTTCTGCGCGTTCTCCAGCACCCCGGTGAGGCGCACCTGGATGGCCGCCTTGAAGCACATGACGGTGCATTCCCCGCACCCGATGCACTTGCCGCGGTCTATCTTGGCATATTTTTCCTTGCCCTTGCCGGTGAGGCTGATGGCGCCCGCAGGGCACCACTCCAGGCACTTGCCGCACCCGATGCAGCGCTCGCGGTTCACCGCCGGCTTGATGTCCGAGTGCATCTGCTGCTTGCCGCCCCGGCTCCCCATGCCCATCCCCACGTTCTTCAGGGCGCCCCCGAAGCCCATGAACTCGTGGCCGGTGAGATGGGACATGACCACGAAGGCATCGGCCTGGTAGAAGGCGGAGGCGATCTTCACCGACTTGAGCAGCTCCCCCTCGATGGGCACCTCGTGGAAATCGTGGCCGCGCAGGCCGTCGGCGATGATGACGGGCGCACCAGTCGTCTCCATGGTGAAGCCGTTGGCGGCGGCGGTCTGCAGGTGCCTCAGCGCGTGAGCCCTCCCCCCCACGTAGAGGGTGTTGGAATCGCTGACGAAGGGCCTCCCTCCAGCCTTCTTCACCTCATCGACCATGGTTCGTATATAGATGACGGGGATATAGGCGGTGCTCCCCGCTTCCCCGAAGGAGGTCTTTATGGCCACGAAGTCCCTTTCCTCGATGATCCCCTTCAGGCCTACCTTCTTGCAGAGCTCGGAGAGCTTGTGCAGCATCCCCCGGTTGGGGCCGCAGTGCATGTTGGCCAGGTAGACTTCGGACATGCGTGTACCTCCTCTCCTTTACGGCAAGGCGACCTGTCGCACCCATTTTAATACATTTCCTCGCGCCTTACCGACCGGCTCCTTCATGCGTGGATAAGCCCGATGCCGTTCGTTTCCGGTAGGTCAAGGTTTCCCCATTTTGTTCCAAACTATTATATATGTTAGCGGAGGGTTCCGCTGGAGGAGGCTTAAGCGGAGGGCGCCGCGGTGAGTGCGTCGCGGGGAACATGATATGGAACAGCGCGTAATTTCGTCGGAGGAAGGTAACATGACCATGAGCGGCGAAAGCATGTGCGAGTGCAAGGAGATGATGTGAAGATGCAGGAACTGTGTGCCGAGTGTGGTGTTCCCTCCTACTTCAGCAGCCAGCACCTTTGGCTGAACAACGGGGATATCATAAACGCCACGCTGACCCACGAGCGCCTGACCTTCCTGGAGTTCGAGTTTTTCGACCATGTCGTAAACGAGGTGGAGCGGACTCTCGGGACCTCGATAGAGCATATCGTGATCACCACGGCGCAGGCGGCCGTGCGCATGTATGTCGCATCCCTCCTGCCGGAAGGCGTTGGCGACATGATAAGGGCGGGCACGCTCAGCCTGGATAACCTGCACAAGGGCCTCATCGAGGTGGCCGCACTGACGGGGTTCGGAAGGTACGAGGAACGCGAATCGCGTTACCGGCAGGACGAGGATGATTTCCACGTCGTGAGCATCAAGCGTCCTTTCTCCGTGTACCTGACCGCGGCGACGCACGGCGCCGCCTACGAGGCCATGTTGGGGTACGACCACGATGTAAGGTATGCGGAGGTGGCCCCCGGGGTTTACGAAATGACCGCCTTTCCTTCACCACACCCGGAAGACCTGAGGGAGAGGCTGGCGCCGCGCATGTACGAGCACCGGGACGGCGACCTCGATCTGGAGAGATGCGGGACCTGCGGGGTCCCGAAGTCGCTGCAGAACCTGTCCTGGAACGTGGAAGAGGGCACCATCACCAGCAAGATCACCGGCAGGCGGCTTTCCATAAGCGGCCCCAACCTCATCATGCCCATCTTCGAGGAGCTGGAAAAGGAGCTGGGAGAGGAGATCCCAGCCATGGTGGTGGATGCCGTGCGGGGCTACGCCCGCGGCGGCGTGCTGCCCCCGGGACTTCTCGAGGACAGGGAGGCGTTCCGCCACGAGCTCGCCCTGCGGGGACTGGGCAACCTGGGACTCCTCGAAGTGGATTCCCGCAAGCTCGAGATGCTGCAACGCAACGTGTGCCTGCCCCCGGTGGTGGTGGGGTTCGTGCAGGGGATGTACGAAGACCTCCACGGGGTGGAGTCACGGGTGGAGTGGAAGGTCGACGAGGCGGGCGACCTCCATATCGTCATCTCCGCCTGATGCAGCCGTTGTGGTGGCAGGAAAGCACAACCTGTCGCGTAAGTTCTGACCGTATCATGCTTTCCCTGGAGGCCGGCTTCTGCGCGTGCCTACGGCGCGGTGTAGCGACACTTTCTTCCAATAGACCGGTCCCCTCTTCCCATGGACGGGTCTCGCGCGCAAGAGAGCGGACGGCACCGGATGCTCTCCGTGGTTAAACGGCTACAAGCTTCGGGAGCAAGCAAGCGCCGTAAAACCAACCCCTAGCGCGGGCCGGATTGATAAACCGCGGTACTCAGCCCAGCTTGTCCTTGGCCATCTCCTTCAGCTCGCGCTTGAGGATCTTGCCCACGCCGCTCAAGGGAAGCTGGTCCACGAACTCCAGGACCTTGGGGACCTTGTAGGGAGCCACGTTCTCGCGCAGGTACCCCAGGAGCTTTTCTTTCTCCGCGTCGCTTCTCTCCACGCCCGGCTTGAGGATGATGAACGCCGCCACCCGCTCCGAGCCCGGTCGTTCCGGGTCGGGCACGCCGATGGAGGCGGCCATGTCCACGTCGGGGTGCTTGACCAGCACGTCGTCCAGCTCACGTGTGAAGACCTTGAAGCCGGAGACGTTGACCATGTCCTTCACACGGTCCACGATGTAGAAGTAACCGTCCTCGTCCATGTAGGCCACGTCGCCGGTGTACATCCAACCGTCGCGCACGGCGTTGGCCGTCTCCTCGGGCTTGCCGAAGTAACCCTGCATGAGCTGCGGGCCGCGCACGGCGATCTCCCCGGGATCGCCCGGGGCGGCCAGCTCTCCGGTTTCGGGGTCCACCAGCTTGAACTCGGTGTCGGGGAGGGGCATGCCGATGGAGCCGGGCTTCTTCGTGCCGTAGCGGGGGTTGCAGCAGGTGACGGGGGAGGTCTCGGTCATGCCGTAGAGCTCGATGAAGCGGTTCTTGCCGATAACGCCCTCCAGCTCGCCGATGCTCTCCGGGGGGAAGGGGGCCGCCGCGCTGAGGCAGAACTTGATGCCCGAGAAATCGAGCTTCTTGAAGCCCTCCTCCTTCATGAGCTGGTAGAAGACGGTAGGCACGTTGACCACGACGGTCGGCCTGTGCTTCTTGATGAAGGCCACCAGGCGGTGGGTGTCGCGCGGGTCGGGCACGCACACCTGGGTGGCCCCGTAGGTGATGCAGAACCCTCCCAGGGCAAGGCCCGCGATGTGGAAGAGGGGGAAGGCTGAGACGGCCACCTCGTCCGGCTTGAGGTCCAGCCAGGTGAGGGTCTGCAGGCGGTTGCACATGTAGCTGCGCTGGGTGAGCATGGCCCCCTTGGCGGGCCCCGTGGTGCCGCCCGTGTACATGAGGAAGATGAGGTCGTCCATGGACCGCTTCACCTCCACCGGGTCGGAGGGCATGCCCTTGATGGCCTCGAGGAAGGGCACCACCTTCTTGCCGGCCAGGGGCCGCGTCTCCGCGGTGGGGATCTTCTTGGCGAGCTTTCCCAGGATGCGCAGCGGCGCCGGCATGAAATCGCCGATGCCGCTGACGAGTACCGTGGAGAAGTCCACCCTGTCCGCCACCTCGGCGACCTTGTCGAAGAGGATGTCGGTGGTCAGGATGACCTTGGCCCCGGAGTCCCTGAGCTGGTGCTCCATCTCGTGGGCGGTGAGCAGGGGGCTCAGGCCCGTGGAAACGCCCCCCGCCTTCTGCACCGCCACCACGCCGATGTAGTGGGCGGGGATGTTGGGCATGTGCATGCCCACCACGTCGTCGGGCTTCAGGCCCTGTGAGATGAGGTAGGCGGCCAGCTGGTTGGAGAGCTTATCCATCTGGCGATAGGTGATCTCGCGGCCCATGTAGATGATGCACGTCTTGTCCGGGTATCTTTTCACCGCCTCCCGGAACTTCTCGGCGAAGGTCTTTTCCTCGTACTGCAGGGTGGGCGGAACGTGCTCATCGTAGTTCTGCAACCAGGGTTTACCGGCGTAAACGTCGCTCATCTTACCCCCTCCTTACCGTAGATGCCTCCATCCCGTTCGGTATTCGTATGTGCGCGGGGCGGCCCACATCACGACCGGGTTTCTGCGGCGCCTCCCGGAACAGGTGCTTCGCTTGCCGGAGCGAAGGTCTTCTCCCCCGGCCTCCTCCGTTGCACGTGCCCGCGCGTACTACCTCCTGCCGACTGCCTACCCCGCCCCTAATATAACAAAGATCGCTCATGAGGTGTAAATCGGCTACCGCGGCCGGCCGGGGCGTGTGCTGGTTGAGAACGGAGAGGCGCCCATCTGCAGCGTATGGGGAGGTCACCGGCGTCATGCCGTGGGTTCGCCCACCGACACCGTGGAGGTTGCCTGCGCCATGGCGGCGAACGGGGCGATCGCAGGAAGCATGCCGTGGCCCGGGAAGCGGACCCGGTGTTTCACCTCAGGGTGAAGCGGAAGGTGGAGCCGCCCCCAGGGCGGGGTTCGTACCAGATGCGCCCTCCGTGGGCTTCCACGATCTCCCGGGCGATGTAGAGGCCCAGCCCCATTCCCGGCTTGGAGTGGTGGAGCACCTCATCCACCTGGTAGAAGCGCTCGAAGATGCGCTCCCGGTCCTTTTCCGGAACCCCGGGGCCCCGGTCCATGACCGAGACCCACAGCTCGCCGGAACGCTCCGCGGCGGAGATCTCCACCGGCGAGCCGTCCGGCGAGAAATTCACCGCGTTGTCCAGGAGGATGATGAGGAGGCGGGTTATCCTCTCCGGGTCGATACGGCGCGGGGACAGCCCGGGAGGCACCGATATCCTGAAGCGGCCCGCGAACCCCTTGCCTTCCATCTCCCTGACGGCATTCTCGATGAGGGGTCCAACATCCGTGTTTCTGCGGTTGAGGGGAAAGCGCCCCCGCTCTATGCGGGAGACGTCGAGCAGTTCCCTCAGCAGCATGTCCAGGCGGTCCGCACCGGCGCTGATGGTTTCCAGTATATCCCTTTTCGCCTCCCGCGACATCATGTCCTCGTAATCGAGCAGGGTTATGGCGTAACCCTTCATGAGGGTGATCGGGTGTCGCAGCTCGTGGGAGGCGATGTCGATGAAGTCCTTGAGGCCCTGTTCGCGGGAGAGCCGTTCTTCCTCCACCGCCAGGGCGCGTGCCAGGGTTCCCAGCATCTCCGCCTCGGCGTCCGAGAGCACCCTTTCCTCCCGGCTGAATACGGAGAGGAACCCCATGGTCCTTCCCATGCTTACCACGGGGTGGCTGGCGCAAGAGGAATACTTATCGTACAGGGAGAAGGCGCAGTCGCGGCAGCGGACCTGTAACGCTTCCCCGCCGTGGAAGACCGTTTCCCGGACACCCTCCTCGATGAGGTGGTGGAGAAAACAGCCGGCGGGGTTTTCGTGGACCCGGAAATCCACCCCATGCGGCGTGGTGAAGAGGATGGAGAGCCGGCCCCTTTCCTCGCGGGCGTAGGAGATATGATCCGCTTCCAGGATTTCCCTTGCGGCGAGGATAATCCTCTCGATGTTGGCGATGACGTCCGGGCCCAGGGAGGTGAAGAGGCGGTTGAGCGTCTCCAGGCGGGCGCGGGCGCGGCTGCGCTCGCTGATGTCGCGGGCGTTGATCACCACCCCTCCCACGGCCGGGTCGCGGAGGAGGTTGTAGCCGGTCACCTCCAGTTGCAGCCAGTTGCCGTCTCGGTGCCGGAAGCGGACCTCGTGATGTCCACGCGAGCCCGGGTGTTCCCGGGACCTGAGAAAGACGTCGCGGGCCCTGTTCCTGTCCCCCGGATGTACGAACTCGAAGATGTCGCTCTCCGCCAGCTCCCGCTCGCTGTATCCGAGCACCCTTGCGACGGAAGGGCTCTGGTAGGTGACCCTTCCCTCCGCATCGAGGATGAGGATGAGGTCCAGGGAGTTCTCGATGAGGGAGCGGAAACGCCGTTCTTCTCCCTCCAGTCTGTCCAGCATGCCGTTGATGGAGCGGCTGAGACTCGCTATCTCGTCTTTCCCGCTCGCGGCGACGCGGAGGGAAGGGTCTCCCGCGTCGCCGATGGCGGCGATCTCCCGGTCGAGGCGGCTCACGCGGCGCAGGAAGGTCCTTTCGAGCAGGAGGAAGATCATGGCGAAGATGACCAGCGAGGACATGGCCAGAAAGGCCATGTAATAGAAGAAGGTGCGCAGGCCCTCGCGGTGGATGGTCCTTTCCATGTTCACCCGCAGGATGAGTGCGGGATTCCCGCGTATATCCTGCAGCAAGCCGTAGGCATGCAAGTGGTTCGAGCCCTGCACCTGTACGGGGAACTCCTCTCCCCCCAGCAGGCGGCTCTCCGCCTGCAGCCAGTCGGCGTCGTCCGTCTTCAGGCCCGCGGCCCCTAACTCGACATCAAGGCGGAAAGGGGCGATGATGCGCGCCATCTCCTCCTCGTCCAGCAGGCGGCCCATGACCAGGGCGCCCCGCGGGGGGCCCACGCCCCTGCTGGTGAGGATGGGTTGGGAGGAGACCAGGAAAGGTCCATCGAGCGTCATGAGCAATCCGGAGACGCCCTCCCCTGTGCTCGCGGGTTGCAGGAGGGGGGAGCCGGGAGAGAGGTGAGCGAGGAGGCCCGTCGGGAGTGGTGTTTCCCGCTCCCGGACGAGGTCCATGCCCTTGGCTTGAACGATCCCTCCCTCGACGTCGAGGAACGCGACGGCCTGCACGCGTATGCCCACGAGGGAACCCTCGTTCAGGTTGGCCTCCACGTATTCCCGGGAGCGGTCCTCCATGAAGGCGTAGGTATCGTCCCACACGGCCCAGTCCCTGGTCGTGCGCGAGAGGTCATCGACCTCGCTGCGGACGGCGTCCAGGGCACGCGCGGCGTTTTCCTCCGCCTCCTTCCTTTCGAGGCCCCGGTATCCGCCCATGATGAACACCCAGGACAACAGGTGGAGCAGCCCCATCAGGAGCAGGAAGGTGAGAACGGAAGCAAGTACGGCTTTCCTACGTAGAGACAAGTCGTTCCTCCGTTTCGCTGCCGCTCAACTCCTGTAACCTCCCGTCCTTCGCATCAGGGTCGGCGGGATTCCGACCGCGGCCCCATGGCAAGGGGTCCGACCACGCGGTGGATCTTTCCCGCAGGCATGCCGCCAACCCGGCTGCTTCTTCGCCGCGGGTCCGCCACCCACCCGGTTCCTTCGGCCTTTCCGCGGGGTGCCGCGCCTTCTCCCGCATCCGTTTCCCTGCAATTGATGATTCGGCACAAGATGCGTTTGCATAAAGTGCGTTATGCGGTGCCTGTCGTTGACCGGTTCCCGTGCCCGCCCTACCCGGCGGCGAGGGCGAGGGCGGGATGCACACCGGCAGGGGAACTGAAAACGGATAGATCCGGGCGGACCGCGGCACGCGTCCGCGGCAAGACCGGCCGTTAAGGCATGCCGGGGATGTCCATGCCGTCCGCGGGATCCGCTCCGGCCAGCACGTACTCCGCAGCCCGCAACCCGCTGAACAAGGCGGAGGGGACACCGCCCATGGCCAGCATGGAAAAAGCCTGGTGACCGGCCATGAAGAGGCCGGCAATGGGGGTGCGGACAAGCTCCCGCGCCTCCCCCGACGGGTTGTCCCTGAAATCCCAGGACCAGCCGGCGACCGCGCCCTCGCTGCGTCCGCCGCGCTCCTCGAAGGTGAGGGGCGTGGCCACGTCCATGACCTCGACGGACCCCTGCAGTCCTGGGAGCAGGTTGGAAACCTCTTCCACCAGGGCCAGGCCCAAGCGACTCTTGTAGGAAGCGTAGGTGGCCGTTCTCCTGCCGGGCGAGGGGCGGTATGCCCGGAAATGGGAGTGTTCCGCGGGCGTCCGGATGACCAGCACCGCCCTGCCCTCCGGGGCAAGTGAAGGGTCGTCCGCGCTCAGCAGGGCGACCTCCGTTTCTTCGCCCGCCAGGTCCCGTGGGTCTATCTCGTCCCGGGACCAGTCGGGCCCACCGTCCCGGGGATGGCCGCCGCTCCACCGGCGGTAGATGACGCGATGTCCCTCGCGGAAAGCGGAGAGGTCCACGCGGTCCGTGTCGATACCCAGGCAGACCTGCAGGTTGGAGGAGGTCTGCCGGGCCGCGGCGATCGCCCTCACGATTTCCGCCGGGACATCCCCTGGTTCCAGGAGGCGCAGGAAGGCGTGCTTGAAGTCGGTGTTGCACACGACGGCGGACGCGCGGTAGAAGGTCCCGCCTCCCGCGATCACACCCTTCACCCTCCCTTTATCCACCACGATACGGTGTGCGGGGCAGCGCAGGAGGAGCACCCCCCTCGGTAGCCCTGCGCGCTCTCCGTCCACGATCGCGCAGCCGGGCCGTGGGGGCGTTTCCGGGCATGCGGCCTCCCCTGGCGCGCCCGGCTGTGGCAGACCCCGCATCCCGCCGGCGTGCCCCCAACCGTTATCCTGCCCGCGGGCGGGGAGGGCGCTCCATCCGAGGGGGGCGGCCAGGAGGTCGCAGAGCCCGCGCATACCTCCCCGGGGATAGTGGATGCCGCTCTCGCAGAGAAGGGACCACATGGAGGCGAGAAAGCCCAGCCCGGCATAGGGCTCCCGCGTCCCCGCGCTGCCCAGGATGCGCCGCAGCCGCCAGTCCCTGGTTATATTTACCAGGTAGGAAGCGGCGCTCGCGCGCGGGTCAGGGGGTTCCGGGGGTCCTTCGGCCCCCGGGTCGCCGTGCGGCGCCGCGGGTTTTCCCTGCACATGTGCAGCCTTCTTCCCTTGCGGGGGTCTGCCGGGCGCCAAGATCCGCGCCATGGGAGATATGCTGCCGATGCGCGCCCGCAATTGCCCGGACAGCGAGGACATGTCCAGGAAAAACCTCGTGACCCCCTCTTTTTCCCCCGGGAAGAGGGCGGAAAGCTCTGTTACCATTTCCTGGTAGGGGAGTGAAAGGGGTGCGGAGATGCCGAAGGCGTGCAGGCGGTAGTGAACGCGCTGGAAGGATGGCGTTTCCCTTGTGCCGAGTTGAAAGAGGACTCCTTCGACCAGTTCCGGGTGGGCGAATCCCAGGGGGCCCATGGGGAAGTGGTATCCCTTCCGGCGGTAGGAGTAGGCGGTCCCGCCGGGATGGGGGCCCGCCTCCAGGACCAGCACCCGCAGGCCCTCACGCAGCAGCCTTACGGCTGCGGTGAGCCCGCCCAGGCCTGCCCCCACCACGATCACGTCCCACTCGTCTTCCGTTCCCATGCGTCCCCCCGCATCTCGTCACGCTCGGGATGGAACTCGCGATAGAACATAAACGCTCGCCCGGTTTACGGCCTCGCGGCGGCGTTCCAACGGCGTGCGGCCCGTCCCTCTCCCTGCACCCGGCAGGTCCGGTGTTCTTCCCCGCGCATGGTGCTTCGTGATATGCCGTTTCCATCTATTCTACCCGCTTGATGCCCTGGCCCCTCCCTGCCCATGGCCCGCCGCGGGCGTTCCCCGTGGGCCGGCGTCGCTCGCAGCCAGACCGGAAAGACTGCGCCCCGGGGGCGACCCGGTGTGGCGGGGTGACATCCCGTACCCTCTCGGTTAATATGCGGTGGAGGGTTTGTTTTAGGCACGCGTGAGCGAGGCGGGTCCTCAATGTGGCTGCGTTACGTGATATTCAGGATACCCTTCGCCCTGGTGGCGAGGTCAGGGAAGTACAGGCTCGGGGTCAGCGGGCGCGAGAACGTGCCGCGGTACGGTCCCTTCATCGTGGTCTCCAACCACCAGAGCAGCACGGACATCATAGCCGTCGCCCTGGCCCTCAAGCCTGCCCTCCTCCATCACCACATGTGGCCTTGGGCCAAGAAGGAGATCGAGACGGGGGCGGAGGGTTTCCTGGGCAGGATGCTCTGGAAGGTCTTCGGGGTCATCCCCATCGACCGTTCGGGAGGGGACAACTCGGACGCCATCCGCCTGAGCCTGAAGTACCTTCGCCGGGGGGAGCTGGTCTTCGTCTTCCCCGAGGGGACCCGCAGCAAGCCGGGCGAGGTCAAGCCCTTCCAGTTCGGGGTGGCCAACCTGGCGCGGGCCGCCCCGGCACCCATTCTGCCCGTGGCCGTCTACCGCAGGGAGGACGGGGGCATACAGGTGAACATCGGCAAGCTCTTCACCCTTCCCCCCAAGAGGAGGATGTACGAGGTGCTGGAGGAGCTGGGGGAGAAGGCGGAGGGGCGCTTCATCCAGCAGGTGGAGACCCTGCGCCAGTGGGTGGACACCGTCCCCATGGACAAGAAGGGCATGAAGCTCATCGCCAGGATGATCCGCATCGTCACCGATTTCGTCTCCCGCCAGGACATCCCCTTCGACGTCTTCTTCCGCCTGGCCGAGGAGGAGGACAACGAGTTCATCCGCGACCGCGTGATGGAGCTCCTCCCGCCGGGCTGGAAGAAGGTCAGGGCCTGAGGGGCGCGGTTGAGGGGAAAGGAGGCGGCGATGCCGGGACTGTTCCGGGATATCACAGAGACGGTAGGGAACACCCCGCTGGTGAGGCTGAACCGGGTCACGCAGGATTGCGGGGCCGAGGTCTACGCCAAGCTGGAATCGTTCAACCCCCTGTCGAGCGTCAAGGACCGCATCGGGGTGAGCATGATCGAGGACGCGGAGCGCAGGGGCCTGCTGCGAGAGGGCAGCGTGATCGTCGAGCCCACCAGCGGCAACACCGGCATCGCCCTGGCCTTCGTCTGCGCCGCTCGCGGTTACCGGCTCATCCTCACCATGCCCGAGACCATGAGCGCGGAGAGAAGGAAGATCCTGGAAATAATGGGGGCTCGGGTGGTGCTCACGCCCGGGGAGGAGGGCATGAAGGGGGCGGTGAGCAGGGCGGAGGAGTTGCTACGCTCCACTCCCGGGGCGGTGATGATGCGTCAGTTCGAGAACCCCGCCAACCCCGCCGCCCACCGGGAGACCACCGCCCGCGAGATATGGGAGGACAGCGGGGGGCGGGTGGACATCCTTGTCGGCGGGGTGGGCACCGGCGGGACGCTCACCGGCGTGGCCGAGGCGATCAAGGAGAAGAAGCCCTCGTTCCGGGTGGTGGCGGTGGAGCCGGATGCCTCGCCGGTGCTTTCCGGCGGGCAACCCGGGCCTCACCGCATACAGGGGATCGGGGCGGGTTTCGTCCCCAAGGTGCTGAGAAGGGACTTCATCGACGAGGTCATACGGGTGAGGGACGAGGACGCCGGCGCCATGTCCCGTCGGCTGGCCCGGGAGGAGGGCATCCTGGCCGGCGTCTCCTCGGGAGCCGCCGCTTGGGCGGCGCTGCAGGTGGCCCGCAGGCCGGAGAACCGGGGAAAGTTCGTGGTGGTGATCCTGCCCGACAGCGGCGAACGCTATCTCTCCACGTGGCTGTTCGACACCGCGGATTCCCGGTGAGGAGTCTTTGGATCGCACTTTCCTGCAGGGAATCACGGGTAGAGGTGCGGGTATGCGTGTGCGGCGGACGGCGTGGGCGAAGCGCGACACGTCGGGGAGAGTCATGCATCAAGGAAAGAGAGCAGCCGGCTCCCATTGCTATAATGTAGGCTATGACGGTAAGGATTTTCGGGGTTGGGGGAAGCCGGCAAAAGAAAGGATCGCTTCATGGAAGATAATGATAGAGGCGACTTGAGGCCGTTCTTCGAGCCCCGCGGCGTGGTCATCGTGGGTGCCCGGCGCTCGCCCGGCTTCGGCTTCGTGCTTCCCCTCGCCCTGCAGCGACAGGGCTGGGGAGACCGGCTCTTCCTGGTGAACCCCGCAGGGGGAGAGCTGCACGGCATGCCCCTTTACCCGGGCGTGGCCGAGGTGCCCGGAGACCCCGACCTCGCGGTGGTCATCGTGCCCGCCGAGGCGGTGCCGCGCACTCTCGAGGAGCTGGGGGAGCGCGGCATCAGGCACGTGGTCATCGAAAGCGCCGGCTTCACCGAGGTGGGGGAGGAGGGAAGGGAGCGCCAGGAGAGGTGCCGGGAGGCGGCCGCGCGCTACGGGATGCGCATAATCGGCCCCAACTGCGTGGGGGTCATCAACACCGCCAATCGCTTCTCCACCGTGGAGCTGGTGGAGGAGGCCCTCACGCCGGGGCCGGTGGGGGTTATCGCCCAGAGCGGGGTTTTCGGGAACATCCTCCTGGACGGCCTGCACCAGCGGGGGGTCTACATATCCAAGGCGGTGACCCTGGGGAACCGCATGGACGTGGACGAGTGCGAGGTGCTCGAGTACATGCACGGCGACCCTGGAACCCGCCTGGTCATGATGTACCTGGAGGGGGCCGCCGACGGCCGCAGGCTGGTGGACACCCTGCGCCGCGTGACCCCCGACAAGCCGGTGCTCATCCTGAAGAGCGGCCGCACCGGCAAGGGGAGGGAGGCCACCGCCTCCCACACCGGGAGCATGTCCGGGGAGGACGCCCTCTACGAGGCGGCCTTCCGCCAGGCGGGAGCCGTGCGCGCCCGGAGCCTGGACGAGCTGGTGGACCTGGCCCGCGTCTTCTCCACCCAGCCCCTGCCGCGGGGCAACCGACTGGGCATCGCCACCTCCAGCGGTTCCCTGGGAGCCCTGGCCACGGACGCCGCCGTGGAGGCGGGATTGCTCCTGCCTCCACTGGGCGAGGAGACGACGCGGCGCATGCGCGCCATCGCGCCCCGCTGGATGAACGTGCGCAATCCCCTGGACGTAGGGCCCTCCGGTGCCTACCTCCCGGCCATGCAGGCCCTCCTGGAGGACCCCGGCATCGACATGGTGCTCTCCATCATGGTCATCCCCTTCGCCACCTTCCGGGAGTTCATGATACGTGGGGTCTCGGTAAAGGATTTCCTGGGCAGCACCGCGGGCCTGCGGGAGCTGGCCCCGGAGAAGCCGCTGGTGGCCTGCTCCATCGGCGACCAGGGCTTCCTGGACGACCTGGACCGCGCCGTGGGGCCCGACGTCCCCGTGCTACATTCCCCCGAGCGGGCGGCCCGCGCCCTCGCCGCCCTTCACGTCTACCGCCGGGCCCGGGAGAGGTTGGCCGGTCGTGATCACGCCGCGCGAGCGTAAGGCTCGGGTTTCCCGCAGACGATGTTTATTCCCTTCCTGTACCTGGGTATAAATCCTACACGAACCGGATCGATGTAAGGAACGCCAGGCACACACGGCACACGTGGTGTAGAGAGAGCATACATCCCACCCGTCGAAGTAGACCCAGTAGACCCGCAGCCACTCGTGAACCCGATTCTTAAGTCCTTGGGCTAGCGCCGACCTTTGCCCGGCGAAAAGGGGAGGTGGAAGATGGTGGAGATCAAGTTGAACGGGACGACGGTGGCGGCGGAGGAGGGGAACTCGATCCTGCAGGCGGCGGAGGCGGCCGGGTTCCCGATACCTACCCTCTGCCATCATCCCGCGCTGGCTCCCGCGGCCTCCTGTCGCATATGCGTGGTGGAGGACGAGTCCACCGGGCGTCTGGTCACAGCGTGTGACACCCGCGTGCGGGAGGGGATGTCCGTCCTCCTGGACACGGAGAAGGTGAGAAGGGCACGGCGCGCGGCTATCGAGCTCATCTTCTCCTCCCACCCCGTGCACTGCGAGGTATGCGAGAAAAACAATGCGTGCGTGCTGAAAGAACTGGCCGTGAAGGAAGGAATCAACGGCCGGGAGCTCTCCTTCGTCCAGGACCTGCGCCCGGTGGTCGACGCCAACCCCTTTTACCTGCGCGACCTCTCCAAGTGCATTTCGTGCGGGATCTGCATCAGGGCATGCCAGGAGGTACAGGGGGCCGGCGTCTACGAGATGCGGGGTACGGGAAATCGGGCGCGACCGTCCACGGCCATGGACGGAAGCGTGGATTCATCGCCGTGCGAATATTGCGGTTTGTGCGCGTCACTGTGTCCCGTGGGGGCTTTGATGGCGAAGCCCTTCCTGCACCGCGGAACGGAGGAGAGACGCGTGGTCACCACCTGCCCCTACTGCGGGGTGGGGTGTTCCCTCGAGCTTAAGGTGCGTGAGAACCGCATCATCGGGGTCGCGGCGGGAGTGCCGGCATCCGCGAACGGGGTCAGCCTCTGCGTAAAGGGGCGCTTCGGCCTGGATTTCGTGCATCACCCCGATCGCCTGCGCAAGCCGTTGCTGAGGAAGGACGGCGAGCTCGTCGAGGTGGAGTGGGAGGAAGCGCTGGATGCCGTGGCCTCGCGGCTTGCGGAGATCAGGGAAAAGCACGGCCCCCAGGCCGTGGCTTTTCTCTCCTCCGCCAAGGCCACCAACGAGGAGAATTACCTGTTGCAGAAATTCGCCCGCGCGGTGGTCGGGACCAACAACATCGACCACTGCGCCCGCTTATGACACAGTCCCACCGTCGCCGGTCTGGCGGCATCTTTGGGCAGCGGGGCCATGACCAACTCCCTCGCCGACCTCGCCGAGGCGGAGGTCATCCTGCTCACCGGGAGTAACCCCACGGTGAACCACCCGGTGGTCGGAGAGATCATCAAGCACGCGGTCCTCTCCGGGAAGGCCAGGCTCATAGTGGTGGACCCCCGTGCCCTGCCCATCGAGGCCTACGCCTCCCTCAGCTTGAGGCCCCGGCCCGGCACCGACGTGGCCTGGATCAACGGCATGGCACGGGTGATCGTCGAGGAAGGCCTCCACGACGAGGATTTCGTGCGGGAGCGCACGGAGGGTTTCGAGGAACTGCGCCGCGCCCTGGAGGGATACGCGCCCGAGGAAGTGGAAAAGATCACCGGCATCCCCTCCGCCGACCTGAAAGAAGCGGCGCGCATGTACGCGGGGGCGGGGCGGGCCGCCATCCTCTACGCCATGGGCATCACCCAGCATGTCACGGGGACGGACAACGTGATGGCACTGGCCAACCTGGCCCTGCTCACCGGCAACCTGGGGAAGGAGGGCGCGGGGATAAACCCGCTGCGCGGCCAGAACAACGTCCAGGGCGCCTGCGACATGGGCGCCCTCCCGAATGTGTTCCCCGGCTACCAGCGCGTGGATGACCCGGAGGCGAACGAGAAGTTTTCCCGCGCCTGGGGGAAGGAGCTCCCCACCGTCCCCGGACTCTCGGTGGTGGAGATGGTGGAAGCGGCACGGAGGAAAGAGATACGCGCCCTTTACGTGCTGGGAGAGAATCCCATGGTCACCGACCCGGACATCGCGCACGTGGAGGAAGGGCTGCGTTCCCTGGACCTTCTGGTGGTGCAGGACATCTTCCTGACCGAGACTGCCAGGCTGGCCGACGTGGTTCTGCCCGGCGCCTGCTTCGCGGAGAAGGAGGGGACTTTCACCAGCACCGAGCGCCGCGTCCAGAGGGTGCGCAAGGCGGTGGAGGCTCCCGGGGAGGCCAGGGAGGATCACGCGGTGATCATGGAGCTCGCGGCACGCCTGGGCTACCGCATGGAATACAAGGATACGGGGGAGATCATGGACGAGATCGCTTCCCTGACCCCTTCCTACGCGGGGATAAGTCACGCCCGCCTGGAAAAGGCGGGTATCCAGTGGCCCTGCCCTCAACCCGATCACCCCGGGACCCCCGTATTGCACGTGGGGTCCTTTCCCAGGGGAAAGGGAAGGCTCACCCCCGTGCATTACCGGCCTCCCGACGAGCCGACCGATAGGGAGTATCCCTTTCTGCTCACCACGGGTCGCCTTCTCTACCATTTCCATTCCGGCTCCCTGACCAGGAGGGTGCGGAGCCTGGCGGAGAAGGTGCCCCGGGGTTGGGTTTCCCTCCATCCCGAGGATGCCGCCAGGCTGGGTCTTGGCGAGGGTGACGGCGTGCGCCTCACATCGCGGCGCGGGACCCTGGTGAGCCGCGCCCACCTTTCTACTCGCGTGCAGCCGGGAGTGGTCTTTGCCACCTTTCATTTCAGCGAGGAGAACGTCAACCGGCTCACCAACCCCGCGCTGGACCCGGTGAGCAAGATCCCTGACCTGAAGGTGTGCGCGGTGAAGGTGGAAAAGGTGGAAGGAGGGGTTGACGATGTCCGTGTCCCCGCAACCTGAGCTGATGCCCCTGATCCTGGAAGCCTGCGGGGAGAAGGGTTACCTGGACGGGCCGGCACTGGAGAGGATAGCGCGGCGGCTGCGCATACCCGTCAGCCGGGTCTACGGCTTCCACGCCCAGTTCGCGGAACTCGCCCACCCGCCGCAGCGGCCGCGAGTGATGGTGTGCACGGGGCCGGCGTGTGCCGCGAGGGACTCCCTGGACCTGTTGGAGGGGCTGCGGGGAAGGTTGCGGGGGGTGGCGGAAGTGGTGCGCGACCCCGGCCTTACACGCCCGCATCGTTCCCCCTCACTGGTTATCCGGTTGCCCGGGGAGGGGGAGAGGATGGTGCAGGGCGTCGGCGCGAGCGATCTGGAAGATATTGCCAGGTCGCTGGAAAGAAAGGACCTCTCCGGGTATCCTCCCACGGAAGGGGATGCCCCGTATCCCGTGGCACGTTGCGGGGAAGAAGGGCTCCCGCCGTGGCTGTCCTCGCTGCAGGAGGGAGGTTCGGAGCCCCCGCTGGAAAGCTCGTTGCTGGAAAGGGTCGCGCGTGATCCCGCCTTGCTCCTGGAGCATCTGGGAGGATTGAGGCCCGACCTTTCCGACCTGGCGGCGGGAGCAGCACCTCCCCTTGCCACGCTCGTCTGCGACACGGTGGGGAATTCCCCGGAGAACAGCCCCGACCTGAACCTTTCCCTTTCGTGCCCGCGGACCGTGGTCGCCGGCGCGGCGCTGGCGGCGGTGGCCATGGGAGCGAAGGACATCGTGTTTTACGTTCCCTGGCACCGTGCCGAGGCCGGTGAGCGCATACGCAGGGCGGCGGGGGAGATACTCCCAGGGACGGGTATCCGGTACTGCGTTTTCGGGGGGCCGGTGCATATCCCGTGCTCACGGGATATCGGGGTGGCGGCCGTGCTGCGCGGCATGATGCTGTGGAGGGCGGCGGCGCTCTGCGGGCGGGAGAGTCCACGGCGCATGGAGCCCCCCCTCGCGGTGCTGGACGCCTCCTCCCTGTGGCGATTGCCGTGGTCGGTGGAGGGGATGTCGGGGATGGCGGAGGGGAACGCGGGAGAGACCCTGCTTTTGGCCGTCCCCGGGGAATTCCCATGCTGGGTGGAGCTGCCGCGCCGCGTGGCTGCGGCGGAGTTGGGTCGCTTGCTACCGGGCGGGGCGGGCAAGGGCAAGCCCAAGGGCCTGTACGTGGAAGGGATTGCCGGGGGGATGTTCCCGGTTTCGGAGGGCGGGACGGAGATCCCGCGCGGGGCGCGCAAGGCTACCGTTATCGAGGAATCCACCTGCACGGCGCGCTGGTCCTTGCACCTGCTGGGCAACCTGGAGGAGGGTTGCTGCGGAGGATGTGCCCCGGGGAGGACTGCGCCGGCGGTGGCCGCCCGGATGTTGGGCGACCTCGTTGGGGGAAGCGGTGGGGGCATGGAGTTGCGGAAACTCGCGGCGTTGCTACTGGAAGCGGAAGGGCTGGCGCTGTGCCCGAGGCTGGGGGAGGCCTTTCCCGCCGTGCGGGCTTGCCTGGAGAACTTCGGGGACGACTTCCGCTCTTATGAGGAAAAGGAAGGTTTTACGGCGTCGGCCGCCCAAGCCGCGGGGGAAGCCACTAGCTAGGGGGGGTGAAGATGAAGAGCATCACCAGGCAGAAGAGTCCCGAGGAGATCGCGAGGATGCTGGGGTCGGCGCGCCAGGTAGCCGTCATCGGCTGCGGGACATGCCCCGCCATGGCCGAGACCGGGGGCCTGCGGGAGGTGGTGGCCATGGCCGACCTGTTGCGGGAGAAGGGCCGGGAGGTCGTCTCGCAAACCGTGCTCCCCGTGGCCTGCGAGCCCCTTCCCCGCGAGGCCCGCGAGGAATTGTCGCCCCTGCTGGAAAAAGCCCAGGCCGTCCTGGTCATGGCCTGTTCCCTGGGGGTGCGCATGGTGGCGGATTACGCCGCCCTGCCCGTGCTTCCCGCCTTGGACACCCTCTTCATCGGGAGGGAGGCGGAGCCCGGTTTCTTTACCGAGGAATGCGCCCAGTGCGGGGAATGCCTGCTGGGCGATTACGCGGGCATCTGCCCCATCGTCCACTGCGCCAAGAGCCTTTTCAACGGGCCATGCGGGGGGTCAGTGGAGGGAAAATGCGAGGTGGACCCCGATCTTCCCTGCGGATGGCAGCTCATCCACGACCGCATGAAGGCACTCGGCCGCCTCGAGGAGCTCTCCCTCATCCGGCCCTACAAGGATTGGAGCAAGTCCTTGAGCGGAGGCGCCAGGCGCGCGCGCATACCGGTACCCCCTCCCGGGGATGAGAGTGGAAAGGAAAAATGAGAAAACAACTTCTCTACGAGATCTCCAAGCCGGTCATCGCCGCCGTGGGGGTGGAGAACGTCCTGCGCGCCATCGTGGAGTCCATCACCAAGGGCACGGGCGCGAAGGGCTGCTCCCTGCTGGTGCTGAGCCCCGAGGGGGACAAGCTTTACCGCCGCGTGAGCTACGGCATCAGCAAGGAATACATCGACAAGGGGCCAGTGGAGATCGACGAAACGGTGCGCGAGGTGCTTGCAGGAAAGGCGGTGGCCGTGAAGGACGTGCTGCACGACCCGCGGGTGCAGTACCCGGAAGCCGCGGCCAGGGAGGGCATCGCCTCCATGCTCTCCATACCCATGCGTTCTTACGGCGGCATCCGGGGCGTGATGCGCATATACACCTCCAGGCGCCGGGATTTCTCCAAGGACGAGATCGATTTCCTCGATTCCATAGCGGAGCTCTCCGGGTTGGTACTGGAGAAGGAGGAGGAGCGGGACCGGGTGGCGCTGGAGGCGGAAAAGGCCAGGCAGGAGCTGCACCGCATGAGCGACGAACGGGAGCACTTCCTCTATTTCATCCGCATGGTGGCCCACGATCTCAAGGCTCCCCTGGCGGCGGTGCAGAGCTACATCAAGGTCATCCTGCGCGGCAGCACGGGCCCGGTGAACGAGAAACAGAGGGCCTGGATGGAGCGGAGCGTCAAGCGCATAGACGGCATGCTGCAACTGATCAGCGATATCGTGGACCTGTCCAAGCTGGAAGCCGGCCTCATCGCCCCCGAGCTGGAGACGGTCTCCTGGAAGAACGTGCTGGAGAACTGCATAGAGGTGGCCAGGGGCCTGACCGATCCCAAGGGGATCGAGCTGGTGGTGGATATCGACCGGGACCTGCCGGAGATATTCGGTTCGGAGGTACGCCTGTGCCAGTTGATCAACAACCTGGTCTCCAACGCCGTCCGCTACACCCCGGCCGGAGGCAGGATCCTCCTCCGCGCCTGGCAGGAGGGGGACCGCGTGACGGCCTACGTGGAGGACGAGGGGTGCGGGATCCGGCCGGAGATCCTTCCTAAGATATTCGACGATTTCTTCCGGGGGGACCCCGAGGCGCAGGAGGGAACCGGTCTGGGGTTGTCCATATGCAAGCGCATCGTCGAGATGCACCAGGGGCGCATATGGGCGGAGAGCCCCGCTCCCGGCAAGGACAAGGGAACCCGGGTCACCTTCACCATACCCAAGGGAGCCATATGTGACCTGTATTACTGGGACAGGCAGAAGGAGGGGAAGCCGTGAAATCGGGAAGCAACCTGGAAAAAGTGCTGGAGGCGGGCCACTTCGCGGTGACCGCGGAGATCGGCCCCCCGAAAAGCGCCTCCGCCCGGGTCATAGAGGCCAAGGGGGAACAGATCGGGCACGCCGCCGACGCCTTCAACGTGACCGATCACCAGACGGGGGTGGTGCGCCTGTGCAGCCTGGCCGCCTGCGCCATCCTGCGCCGCATGGGGCTGGACGCGGTGATGCAGATGCTGTGCCGCGACGCCAATCGCATACGCCTGCAGGGGGATGTGCTGGGGGCGGTGGCCCTGGACATCCGCAACATCCTCTGCCTTTCCGGGGACCACGTGAAGTTCGGGAACCACCCGGAGGCCAAGCGGGTCTTCGATATCGATTCCGTGCAGCTCGTCCAGGCGGTGAAGCACATGCGGGACGAGCGCCGTTTCATCTGCGGCGAGGAGGTGGGGAGCGAGGTGCCCGTGTTCATCGGGGCGGTGGAAAACCCCTATGCCGACCCCTTCGAGTTCCGCACCGCCCGCCTGGCCAAGAAGGTGGAGGCGGGGGCCGATTTCATCCAGACGCAGGCGGTTTACGACGTCCCCAAGTTCCGCCGTTGGATGGAGGAGGTATGCGAGGCGGGCCTGGACAGAAAAACGCACATCCTGGCGGGCATCATCCCCGTGAAGTCGGTAGGAATGGCGCGCTACATGCAGAAATACGTTTCGGGGGTGGAGGTCCCGGACGAGTTGGTGAGGAGGCTGGAGGGAGCCAAGGACGTCAGGGAGGAGGGGATCAACGCGATCCTGGAGATAATACAAGAGGTGATGGAGATACCGGGCGTGCACGGCATCCATGTCCAGGCGGTGGGATGGGAGGAGGTTGTGCCGGAGATCATGGAAAGAGCCGGGCTCCTGCCCCGGCCGGTGCTCTGAGGAGGTGCTACTCATGCCGCAGAAGATACTGGTGATAGACGACGATCCGGATATCGTGGACGCCCTCGTGGTGCTGCTGGAGGGCGAGGGTTACGAGGTGGAAACGGCGAGCGACGGCGAGGAGGGCCTGGCACGGATAAAGGAGCTCAGCCCCGATCTCATCGTGCTCGATCTGCTCATGCCCCGGCTGGACGGTTACGGCGTCTGCAAGACCCTGCAGGACCCACGCTGGTCCAAGTGGAGGGATATACCAATAATCGTCCTCACCTCCGTGAGCGAAGAGGCCAGCCAGAGGAGGTACGAGCTGGAAACGGGCGTGCGCATGGACGTGGACGACTACATAGAGAAGCCCATCGATCCCGAGGTGGTGCTGGAGCGCATCCGCAAGGCGCTGGCCAGGAGGGAAGGGTAGGTTTTGCCGCGTCGGAGAAGGGGAATGAAGTTAATAACGGAGCCGGAGGAAGGCGTTGCCCATGGCGAAGAGGTGCCGGAGCGAGTTCGAGCCGGGCCCCTTTTTGCACAATATGTGTAATATGGGAAAGGGATCGCGCCGCTTGGGAACAAAGGAGGGGGAAGGATGAAAAAGATCCTCTTGGTGGACGACGACCGGGATTTCGTGGAGGCCACGCGTACCCTGCTTGAAGAGCGGTACGAGGTGGTCGTGGCCTACGATGGGGACGAGGGCATCGCCAAGGCCCGGGAAGTGAAGCCGGACCTCATCATCCTGGACGTGATCATGCCCGTGGAGGACGGCTTCACCGCGGCGGACGAGATCGCCGCCGACGCGGAGCTGAGCAAGATCCCGCTCATGCTCCTGACCAGTTTCGGTTCGCGCATGACCAGGGAAACGGAGATCCCCCGCAGTCGGGGCATGGAGGTGCGGGCGGACGATTACGTCGAGAAACCCGTGGAGCCGGACGCGCTCCTGGAAAGCGTCAAGAAATTGATCGGGGAATAACACCGGGGAACATCGCGGTCTCCTAGTTTCCCGAGGGATCGAGGCACGGCGTGAGGGTGCCTCAAGGCGGGGCAGGGACGCGCGGTTGATCGCCGCGATCACCGCGAAGCGCGTGCGGATCATGGGTCAGGATCATGGGTCAAGTGCTTTGACGTGCGCCGGGATCGCGGCAGCACGGCCCCCCTCTTTCCTCTCACGGGTTCCCACCGGGCTTTATAATAAGACTCGCAGATGGCGGGATCGCTTTCAGGACAACGCTTTCAGGTCACCGGGAGGTGCACATGGAAAGAACCAAGGAGGCCACGCGCGACTATCCCTCTTTCGCGCGCACACCGTGGACGCTCTGGGAGACCCTTTACGCGCGGCGTTCCCATAGGAAATATCTTCCAGGCAACCTGGACCCCGATCTGGAGGGAGCGCTGCGGGGTGCGCTGCGCCTGGCCCTTGAGGTGCGCGGTGCGGGCGAGGGGAGCCTGCTCGCGGTGACGGATCCCCGCCTTGTAGCCGAGTTCAGGAGGAGGGCCCACAGGGGAGCTCCCAACAAGATCAATCTCTGGCTGACCAGGGCTCCCATCCTCGGTTTCCTGGCCCTGGCCGTCCCCGCAGGGGATGCGAAGGCGGAACGGCCGCGGGAACTGCCCCGCGCGACGATGGCGGCGCAGGACGTCGTGCTCTGGCTCACCGAGAGGGGCCTGGGAACATGCTGGCTGGGAGGCGTCAACCAGGAAGAAGTACGGAAGTTATTGGGTCTGGGCCGGGACAGGGCCGTACCCGCCGCCGTCTCCTTCGGGAAGCCCAAGCCGCGCGTGATGGCGCCGGATTTCGATCACCTCGTCTACCGGACCATATCCCGGCACCGCAGGCCGCTTCCCGCCGTCGCCCGCCTGCAGGACATGGACGGGCCTTACGTGGTGCGCGACTGGGAAGGGGTGAGCCTTTCCGTCTCGCCCGTCCAGGACGTGGAAGGTCTGCTGCGCCGGATCCTGGAGGAAGAGGAGAGCGAAGGGGATGTCCCCCTCGAGCCGGCCCTGGAGGCCTGCCTGGAGGCGGCCCGCATCGCCCCCAGCGCCGCCAACGCCCAGAAGTGGTGTTTCGTGGCCGTCACCGGTGAGGAAAGGCTCGCGGGGCTGGCCGCCGCCTGCGACGTCGATGCCGCCTGGCGGGCGGCGGTGGTGGGGATGGGGAGGCCCGGGGGGTGGGAGGCCACCTTCTTCGAAAAGCCCTTCTGGATGCTGGACCTGCCCATTGCCTTCTCCCACCTCTCTCTCATGGCCGCGTCCCTCGGACTCGCCGTGGACGTCCTCACGGACGGCTTCGACGAGGGGAGGGTGAATCGCCTGGTAAAAAATGCCGGTGACCTCCGCGTCGCCGGCGTCATGGGCATCAGGTGATCTCCCTGCCGCCCCGCACGTTTGTAATTTTTTATCCCGCATGAGCTGAGCCGGGTTGAGCTTGTTGTACTTGCGCCTTAGCTTGCGCTTGGTGACCTAGTCCACCTCCGGGCTCTCCAGGAGCCTGCGGTACGGGGTCTTGGGCTTGTCGTAGGCTTCTTCACCAGGGAACCCTCGCGCACCGTCTCCCGAAGCCTGGCCCTGGGCTGAAAGAAGTTGAGGTATGGGCATAGCACCTCGTAGAGCCGGGCAAGGAGGAGAAGCTGTTCGTCGGTGTCGTAGCGGAAGTGCCCCACATACTTCCTAACCGCGGTGTAGTTCTTCTGTTCCACGTAGCAGCTGTCTTTTTTTTGTAGGGGCGGCTGCGGGTGAAGGTGATTTGGTGCCCCTCGCAATACCTCAGAAGATGGGCGTTTATGAACTCTAATCCGTTGTCCGAGTCCAGGCTCAGGAGGGGAAAGGGGAGTTTTTCCCGGATGTCATCTATGGCTTGGTGGATCCAGACCTGCGCCTTATTGCGGACCGCGCGCAGCTCGGTCCATCCGCTCTTCACATCCGTGGCATCCAGGCTCTGGCAGCAGTCACAGCTTGCAACCCCCCATCATTGCCCACCAGGTCGATCTCCAGAAGCTCACGCGGGCGTCGTCCCAGCACGAGAAGGTCCTCACCGGGATCTGGTGCTTTAGCAATGACCCCGGCTTGGTCTTGTGCCGGCTCTTTATCTCCAGCTTGCGCCTCTCGGAAGCGAGCAGCCGCTCACAAGTGGAGGCGCTCATTCCGAGCAGCTTCTCCCTCACGCCATCCGCCAGCTTAATCTCCCCGAACCTCTCCAGGGCTTTCGTCGTCTCGGGCATGGCCGCCACCAGCCTCTTCCCGCAGGTAGACTCCATGATGGCCCATACCCTGAGCAGGTGCTTTCTGACCTTGGCGGTGTAGACGGGCTTGCGGCCCCAGCGACGACAGTCGAAGGGTCCTAAGGCTGCCCTTCCGGACTTTCCCTTCGCAGGCGGTCCTTTCCGTAAGACCCCTGCCGCATAGCTGCGATTGTATTCCGTAAGCGCGCAAAACTGGTCCATCATGCGGCCTTTCTCTTTCTTCAGGGCCTTCCTGTAGCGCTTGGCCACCTCTTGGGTTATCCTCTTTCTGGTCATCAAATCCAATCTCAACTTCATCACCCCCTCGGTCTATTCATGCACCCGAGGGGGTTTTTTGCGTGCATCCTTTCGAGTAGATCTTATTTTTGAGGCAACGAATCCGTTTCGTGTAGAAAAATTATGAATCAATTCGATAATTAAACTTACAATAAAATGTGATAAAATATAATCGCGTTCAGAGGGTCTCATAAGAAGGGGAAGGTTAACATGTTAATTAAAAGGCTAATATTTGGACTAGTTTCTATTTTCTTTTTCCTGGAAATTTCTAGCGTATCGGTGCTTGCCACGCCACCTAAGCAGGCGAAGGGTGCGCATTCTTCGGGAGGGAGCGGTGTAGATAGAGATTATGATGATATTCAAAAAACAAGATATTTTGCGGAGGGATATACTGGATATTCGTCAAATTGGATTTCGATTTTCAATATAACCGGAGTCCATCAATTCGTCAGCGTTCGTTGCTACGACGATATGGGAGAATCGTGGTTCGCTTCTGTAGAGGTTGGTAGTGGCCTAAATTATAGGAAAGCAATAAATCTAAATGCATTTATTCCTGCGGGAAGAAGCATTGCCACAAAGGTAGTGGCACCGTCTGGTGATATTATGGCTGAAAGGGCTACTTATAAAGGTCAAGAAGGGTCCTGCAGTAGCGGTACTGGAAACCCACATTATATGATGTATTTCGCAGAAGGATATTCTGGGCATGATGTATATATCAGCATTTTTAATACTTCTACTAGTAGCAGGAACTATGATCTAACTTTTTATGGCGAATCGGGACCAATAAGAATGGTGACAATATATGGTATTCCGCCGCAAAGAAGAGCTACAGTCAAAGCGGATGATTATATTCCTGGATATCAAGGTTTCAGCACAATAGTAAGCGATCGAGGAATGAACTCTGTATTGGTTGCGGAGAGGTCGTCTTATGTCGGTACAATCGCGATGAGTAGTAGCGGGACATATAGCCCATTTGTCATAGGTGACCCTCAATATCCATCATTTTGTGCAGAAGGATATACGGATTTTGATAACTTTATAGCGATACAAAATCTTGGGCCGCTGAGCGGAACATGGAGGGTTGAGTATAGGAAAGATTCAGGTAATGCGGAAATCCAGTATGCTCACATCCAGAAATGGTCTAGGGGTACTACATCGGAACAATATCAGAATAGCAAACCGCATACTGATATATCGGAGGTTGTATACCAGCAAACACAGTATATCGAACCTTGTTGCGATTATTCGGCAGAGAGAGCGAGCTATTTTGGATCTTGGGGAACCAGCAACGAAGCACATCATTTTTTAAGACAGCGAGAAACATGGTACTTTTCCGAGGTATATTTAGGGCACGATGTATATTTCTCAATATATAATTATAATCCGGGACGCATTAAAATATACATAAGGTATTATACGGATCTTTTCGGGCCTTTGCCCATTAAATCTATATATGTTGATGGTGGTGCAAGATATACCATTCATGTTAATAGTGAAGCTATTAATGACCTTCGATGGGGATCATTCCCTTGTAGTTGTGGTGTCAAAATTTGGACAACGCAACCCTTAGGGGGTTTCGCAGTTGAAAGAACTTCTTATTTCAATTAGGAAACCACAAAGTTGAATAGGGGGCGACATGAGAGCTAGCAATGAGAAAAATTCAAAACACAAGAATTACAGAGGTGAGCAACATAAGCAAAAATTGTTAATTGCGTTTTTTGTCTGCATTGTATGTGCTTTTATGTTAGGTTCCATAGCATACATACTTGTAGTGGATGACAATAATAAGGCAATAGCATCGGGGATAAGAAAGAATGCATTTAGCACAATGAAAGAAATAAGAAGCTATCACGTTGTTCTAAAAGAGGAAAGTTATTCAGAAAAAGATAATATATCCAAGCCTGAAGTGTTGGGAAACAGTAGTGCTTTGAGCACTTTGAGCGAAGTATGGTTTAAGGGACCAAACCGATATAGAATCAACACCAAATCATCGGGTATGGAGGAATTGGAAATCGCGCAATCTGAGGTTACTATAACGCAAAATGGACGAACAATCTTGATATATAGCCAAGAGAGCGAGGTAATAATATATAATTCGCCACCGTTCGATGATTTGTATGGGAATTTGTACTGTCCATATGATATAGCAGGCGAGTTAAATGCTTTATGTAATGAAGATGAAATATCTATTGTGGGAGAAGAAAAACACAGCTGTGGGGAAGCATATAAGGTTGAGAAAAAAATAGAAGGGGATAAATCTGTATCTTCGAATTCAGTAGATCGTGAGATATTATGGGTAGCCAAGGATTCATCGTTATGTTTAAAGAAAGAGAAGTATATTCGCGGCAAGCTAATATCCAGTCTAGACATCCTTTCCTATGAACTAAACATAGATATACCGGAAGATTTCTTTTCTATCGAAGTCGGTAATGATAAGCATATAGAGGAACGTGATGGACGATATCGTGAATTGAACATTGAGAAAGCGAATGAAACATGTGGGTTTAATCCAATAGCTCCGGGTTATTTACCCGAAGGTTATTGTCTTTCATCAACAGGATGGCGCGATCCCAGACCTGCTGGAATACCATTGGATTGTCCACCGGAATATCAGCCTTTATGGTTTAAACCTATGTATATCACGTATGATAACGGCTTTTCTGAAATCAATATATGCGAGGCGAAGAAGAATGATTTTTATGCCGTCGGTGATAAAAGGAAGATTGACAAGAGGCAGATTGAGAGGGGTTTGCTTGATGTTGATATGTCGGGTGAGAATGAAGTATGGGAAATTCGTTTAAGAGGTGGTAATAATGCGTATTATAATGCGGATACAATTACACTATCCTTTATTTATAGTGATGTAAAAGTAAGGATAAAGGCTAAATTGCCCTTGGAGGAATTGATAAAGATTGCCGAATCTTTCAAGCCCTTATAGCGCTTCAGGGATTTCTTCTCCAAGATCCTATCGCACCTGTGAGGCCTTCTCCGCCCCGCGTCTCCGGACCGGTCCGCGGGCCTTGTCAGCGCCGCCTCTCCGGCCTGATCTCGGTCACCAACATCCCCGCCAGCATGAGGGCGCACCCCAGCCATCCCCTCCAGGTAAGCCTCTCGGCCAGGAGGAGCATGCCGAAGAGCACGGAGAAGACCGGCTCCATGATGAGCACCACCGAGGTGCGCACCGGCGAGATCTCCCGCTGCGCCCAGGCCTGGATGAAGAATGCCGCGGAGGAGGCGAGGACGCCGCAGACGGCGATGGTCGTCCAGGCGTAGGCGCCGCGCGGGAGGATGAAGTCCTCACCGGCGAGGGCGGAAAGCGCCTGCAGGAGGGCGACCACTCCCATCTGCACCAGGGTGAGCAGGAGCAGGTCATGTGCCGCCACGAAGCGGTCCATGAAGATGATGTGCAGGGAATAGGTGAAGGCGCAGGCCAGGACCAGCAGGTCCCCCGAGCTCACCCTGAGCCCCGGCTGCAGGGAGAGGAAGCCCAGCCCCACCACGGCCAGGGCCACCGAGACAAGGGAAAGCAACCCGGGCCTCTTTTTCAGCACGAGGGTGGAGAGGATGGGCACGAAGACCACGAATAGCCCGGTGATGAAGCCGGCGTTTCCCGCCGAGGTCCTTTGCAGGCCCAGGGTCTGAAAGGTATAGGCTCCGTAGAGGAAGAGGCCCAGCAGGCAGCCGGCGGCCAGCGTCCGGCGATCAAGGTGCCGCAGCGAACGACCGCACGCCGGGAGCATCACCAGGAAGGCGAGGGAGAAGCGGTAGGTCATGAAGACGAAGGGGGGCAAGGTCTCCAGTGTCCGTTTCACCAGGGAGAAGGTGAGGCCCCACACCACGGTCACTGCGAGGAGCGAGAGTTCCGCCTGCCTGGCTCGCGACAGCAGGCGCTTCCCTTTTCTCATGTACGGTTCCTGTTCCTTCCCGGTTGCGGTCCGAAGCGGAAATGCGCGGGGAGCGCGGACGGCACGGTGCGCGGGCAAAAAGCCCCGCTCAGCCCCTGGTTTCCAGGAACTGCCGGTAATCGGCCATGGCGCTCGCCGCGCGGCACGCGGCCTCCACGCTTTGAAAGATGAGGGGCCGGCCGCCGTTGTCCCCGTCTTCCCCCTCCCCGACCTCCAGCGTGGTGGAGATGTAGAGGGGCACGTCCAGCTCGCGCATTACGCCGTAGAGCTCGTCGAGGTGTTCCATGAAGTACCTGTCCATCGCGGACCATACCCCGGAGATATCCATGCCCCGCTCGCTTTCGATGCCGGGGTTCTTCCGCCGCGGCGCCCCGATCCACAGGAAGATGACCGCGTCCACCTCCCCGCTCTTCATGAGGGTCTCGATGATGGGCTTGATCACCGTGAAGTCGAGGCCCGCGACCAGGTCCACCGGGTTTCCCGGCACCCACCAGGAGGGGAGCATCTTCTCCAGCGTCTCCAGGGTGCGCGGGGAGAGGCGGGCCACCTCCAGCCCTATCTCACTGCAGAAGTCGGAGGCGATGACCCCCAGGCCGCCGCCGCCGGTGATGATTCCCACCCTCTTGCCGCGCGGGAGGGGGCGGTTGACGAACGCCGCCGCGGTGATGCCGCAATCCTCGATGGACTGGGCGACGATGACCCCGGCCTGGCGGCACGCGGCCTCGAAGAGGTCCCTGCTCACCGCCATGGCCCCGGTATGGGACCTGGCCGCCGCCACGCCGGACTGCGTGCGCCCACCCTTGAGGAGGACCACGGGCTTGCGCAGGGACACCTCGCGCACGCGGCGCACGAAGTCACGCCCGTCCTGCAGGCCCTCTACGTAGGTGACGATGACCTCGGTTTCCGGGTCCTCCGCCAGGTAGGAGAGATAATCCACTATGCGGAGGTCGGCCTCGTTGCCGCTGGAGACGGCCTTGGACACCCCGAGGCCGGCGTTATCCGCGTGGGCGATGAGCATGTTGAGGATATTGCCGCTCTGCGAGACGTAGCTCAGGCTGCCGCGCGGCGGGTGGTAGAGCACGGGCATCCAGGGATAGAGACGGTTGGCGGGGCAGCAGATCCCCTGGCAGTTGGGGCCGATGAGCACCATTCCCGCCTCCCTGGCTTTTCTTACCAGCTCGCGCTCCAGGGCTTCCCCCTCCGCCCCCAGTTCCTTGAAGCCGGCCGTGATGACCAGGGCCGCCTTCACCCCCCTGGCCGCGCAGTCGTCGAGAGCCTCCATGACCTGTTGAGAGGGGACGGTGAACACCGCCAGGTCGATCTCGCCCGGGATGTCCAACACGCGGGGATAGGCCTTGATGCCCAGGACGGTCTCTCGCCCCGGGTTCACCGGGTATATCTCGCCGCGGTAGCCCCCGGTCAGCAGGTTGTTGAGGATGAGGAAGCCCCACTTGCGCAGGGATTCCGTCGCTCCCACGAAGGCGATGGAGCGGGGATTGAATGCGCGATCGAGGTTTTTAAGCCTGGCGTTGGACATCTCTGCCACTCCTCCGTGTTTCGATGATGCTTCGTTGCCGCCGAAGCTCCTCCCGTTCTCTCGGCTCCTCGCGTAGAGCCCCAAGGTCCTCGATGAAACCCCGTCTCCGGAGCTCCATGAGCCGGAAACATATCATGGCTTAAGAACCATATGATCCAGAACCATATAATAATATATGAAATGTGGTAGCGGCGGGACCTCCCGGGACCCGATGAACCGCACGGGTTCGACGCGAACGCCATGGCATCTCCTCTATGCCCTCCCCGGAACATTCACCCGGCGCCTGTCCGCCCGTCACCCATCTCCATCCTTGCCCGTCGCCCACAAGCCGGCTCCCTGCCTTCGGACCGCCTGGCCCCGGGCATTGCGTTCCTCATTCTACAAGACAGCGGCGCCGGGAATATTCGGAAAAACGGTTGACTTCCCCCGCTTCCCCGTTTATAGTAATGACATGTCAGTACTATTTAGGGTATCATGGCTGTCGGGAGCAGAAAAAGGTAGAAGAAGCAGGGAAAGAGAGCAACATACGCGTAAGGGACCTGGTAAAAGGAGGTAAGGATGGATCCGGTGAGCGAGAACGTGACCGTGAAGGAGTATTTCGAGGAATACGTGCCCAAGCTGGTGGAAGAACAACTGGCCGGCTCGCCCATCTCCGGGATGGAGGGCACCGTGTTCACGGTGGAGTTCGATATCAAGGGCGACCAGGCTTACGTCTACGGCATCACCGTGAAGGATGCCAAGGACCTCACGGTGAGCGAGGGGCCCCTGGAGAACCCACTGATAAAGGTGGAGCTCTCCGAGGATGTATGGCGCAGGGCCGTGACGGGAAAGATGGAAGGCGCCATGGACACCTTCACCGACATGGGACAGGCGGCGAGCCGCAAGAGGTACGACGCCCTGGTGTCCACCAAGGGGACCATGAACGTCGAGCTCTCCCTTCCGGACGGGTCCACCGCCGACATCAAGGTGGTCTTTAACGGGGCCGACTCCCCGGCGGTCTCCTTCAAGGCGGCACTCGAGGACTGGGCGAAGATACAGTCGGGAGAGCTTCCGGGGCCCATGGCCTTCATGCAGGGAAAGCTGAAGATCGAGGGCGACATGTCCTTCGCCATGGCCCTGGGCAACCTCATGGCGTGATACGACCGGGAGGGATTGGAAGAAAGAACCGGGAGGAAAGTTCGAGGACTTAAGGATAAGGGACTCCCTGGCGCGAAACCGCCGATATCCTGAAGGGGACGGGACTGCGGTCCCGTCCCCGCCCTGTTGCGGTGCATGAAGGAGAAGGCGAGCGCTCCGTCCTCCACCCTGTTTTTTTACGCCATCCGTCACTCCGCAGCGGCGGCAGGCCACGCCCCCGCCGTTCGTGATGAGCCTCGTGCGGTAAACCTTGCATGAAACATCAGGATCGGGAGGCGGCGGGACGAGAAAAGTACTCGATGAGGGCTTCCATGCTGAGCCCACGTGGCGGATTCCATGCGTAAGGAAGAAGGGATGACGTTACCGGAGACGGAGGCGAGAGACCACGAGATGCTGTTGATGGAGAAAAGCTCCTATAGTAACATTATGTTGCGCCGAGGCGCCCACGAGCCCGCTTAGCTCAGTTGGTAGAGCACATCCATGGTAAGGATGGGGTCAGCAGTTCGAGTCTGCTAGCGGGCTCCATTGCTTGCGAGCCGTCTTCTGGCATAATAGATATAGGCGTTAATAAACGTTACTTGCGGCGGTGTAGCTCAGATGGTCAGAGCACACGGTTCATACCCGTGGGGTCAGAGGTTCGAGTCCTCTCACCGCTACCAGGATAACCGGGGTATCCCCGTTTAACGGTCATATACGGCAGGATCGCGGATGGTGGCGAGTGCAAGGAGCCCGCTTGCGGGCTTCTCATCCATTTAGCGGAGTTGTTGCGGCGGTCAAGGTGTGCCGGTTCGGGCCGCGGGCGGCGAGGAAGCCGCCCCGCCTTGCGGGTGTGTTTCCGGCCTGAGGCGCGGGAAGCGCACGCGTGACGAGAACAGGAGGGTCAAAATGGCCAAGAAGAAGTTCGAGAGGACCAAGCCCCACGTCAACGTGGGCACCATAGGTCACGTGGACCACGGCAAGACCACCCTGACCTCGGCCATCACCAGGTGCCTGCACAACCAGGGCCTGGAGGTGGAGGAGAGGTCCTTCGACAGCATAGACAACGCCCCCGAGGAGAAGGAGCGCGGCATCACCATCGCCATCGCCCACGTGGAGTACCAGACGGAGAAGCGCCACTACGCCCACGTGGACTGCCCCGGCCACGCCGACTACATAAAGAACATGATCACCGGCGCCGCCCAGATGGACGGGGCCATCCTGGTGGTCTCGGCCGCAGACGGCCCCATGCCCCAGACGCGCGAGCACATCCTCCTGGCCCGCCAGGTGGGGGTGCCGGCCATGGTGGTCTACCTCAACAAGGCGGACATGGTGGACGACCCCGAGCTCCTGGAGCTGGTGGAGATGGAGGTGCGGGAGCTCCTCACCGAGTACGAGTTCCCCGGGGACGAGATCCCCGTGGTGGCCGGCTCCGCCCTCAAGGCCATGGAGTGCGGCTGCGGCAAGCGCGACTGCGAGAACTGCGCCTCCGTCATGGAGCTCCTGGACGCCGTGGACGAGTACATCCCCACCCCCGCCCGCGACGTGGACAAGCCCTTCCTCTTGGCCATAGAGGACGTCTTCTCCATCACCGGGCGCGGCACGGTGGTCACGGGGAGGATAGAGCGGGGCAAGATCCACACCGGCGAGGAGGTGGAGATCGTGGGCATCCGCCCCACCCAGAAGACGGTGGTCACCGGGGTGGAGATGTTCCGGAAGATCCTGGACGAGGGGCAGGCGGGCGACAACGTGGGCCTGCTTTTGCGCGGCATAGGCAGGAAGGACGTGGAGCGCGGCCAGGTGGTGGCCGCCCCCGGCTCCATCACCCCCCACGTCTCCTTCCGCGCCCAGGTCTACGTCCTCTCCAAGGAGGAGGGGGGCAGGCACACCCCCTTCTTCTCCGGCTACCGGCCCCAGTTCTACTTCCGCACCACCGACGTCACCGGCACCGTCACCCTCCCCGAGGGGGTGGAGATGGTCATGCCCGGCGACAACACGGAGATGAACGTGGAGCTCATCTCCCCCATCGCCATGGAGGAGGGCCTGCGCTTCGCCATCCGCGAGGGGGGCCGCACGGTGGGGGCCGGGAGGGTCATCGCCATCGAGAGGTAAAGAGAAGGGCCGCAGCGTAAGGGAAAACAACGGGCAGACCCCCGCCGTTTCGCGCAACGCCGTCGACGGAAGCCGTTGAGCCGCCATCCGGACGCCTCGTCGCCAGTGAAAGAGGCGCGCGGGATGGCGTGATGGACGGGGCGGGATGGCGTGGCAGGGGGCTTGTTGACACCGGGGATGGGGGGATGGTAGCTTATCTTTTCGGCACCGGAAAGGAGCATGTGATATAGAATGAGGGTTCTGGTCACGCTGGCCTGCACGGAGTGCAAGAGGCGCAACTACACGACGAAGAAGAACAAGAGCAACGATCCCGACCGGATCGAGCTCAAGAAGTACTGCCCGTGGTGCAGGGCGCACACTTTGCACCGGGAAACGCGCTGATATAATATAGGAAAAAGCGAGGAGGGTGCTTCGGACCGTGCGATGCACGAGCACCCGGCTTATGGGAAAAGCGTAGGCCTGTAGCTCCAACTGGTAGAGCGCCGGTCTCCAAAACCGGAAGTTGGGGGTTCGAGTCCCTCCAGGCCTGCCATTCTTTTTGAGGAGAAGGAGGAGAGGTTGCCGAGCCGGGAAATGCGCCGCATGCAGCAGAAGCTGGGCATGGAGAAGAAGCGTGCCCAGCTGAAGAAGGCCGCTGGCGGGCGCAAGAAGGGAGGGCCCAAGAAGGAGAGGGTGACCATCTCCCAGTTCCTTACCGAGGTCAGGGCGGAGATGAAGAAGGTGACCTGGCCCACGCGGGACGAGGTCATCTCCTACACCATCGTGGTGGTGGTGACGGTGGTGATCATGGGCGGGCTGGTCTATTTCGCGGACATCCTCTTCACCAAGCTGGTGGAGATATTCATCCTGTGAGCGGAGGAACCCCATGGTGGATGCGAAGTGGTACGTGATACACACGTATTCCGGGTATGAGAACAAGGTGAAGAGCAACCTCGAGCACCGCATAGCCTCCCTGGACATGGAGGACAGGATCTTCAAGGTGGTGGTCCCCACCGAGGATGTCATGGAGATCAAGGGGGGCAAGAAAGAGGTGGTGCAGAAGAAGATGCTCCCCGGCTATATACTGGTCCAGATGGAACTGGACGACGACAGCTGGTACGTGGTGCGCAACACGCCCGGGGTGACCGGGTTCGTGGGCTCGAGCGCCAAGCCCACCCCCCTCACCGAGGAGGAGGCCCTGAAGCTGCTCAAGCCGCCCACGACGGAGAAGCCGCGCCCCAAGACGGAGTTCGAGGAGGGCATGAGCGTGCGCGTGATCTCCGGACCCTTCGCGGACATGACGGGGACCGTCGCGGAGATCAACATCGATCAGAGCAAGCTGAAGGTCATGGTCTCCATCTTCGGCAGGGAGACGCCGGTGGAGCTGACCTTCGACCAGGTGAGCAAGTTGTAAGGAGGATGGAGGAGGCATGGCCAAGAAGGTCATCGCGAAGATAAAGCTGCAGATACCGGCCGGCCAGGCCAACCCGGCGCCGCCGGTGGGACCGGCCCTGGGCCAGCACGGCGTCAACATCATGGCGTTCTGCCAGGCGTATAACGCGCAGACCCAGTCGCAGGCGGGGACCATCATCCCGGTGGAGATAACCGTCTACGAGGACCGCAGCTTCACCTTCATCACCAAGACCCCCCCGGCGGCGGTGCTCTTGAAGCAGAAGGCGGGCCTGGAAAAGGGTTCGCCGGAGCCCAACGTGCAGAAGGTCGCCCGCCTGACGCGCAGGCAGGTACGCGAGATCGCGGAGCAGAAGATGGCCGATCTCAACACCACCGACGTGGAGGCGGCGATGCGCACCATCGAGGGAACCGCCCGCAGCATGGGCATCGTGGTGACGGAGTGAGGCGCCGCGCCGCGTTCTCGCCGCGGGCGGCATGCGATATGACGTGAGAATTAGGGCGTGGGAGGGCTGCGGCCCGCCTGGACCACGGAGGTGATCGGAGTGAAGAAGAGAAGCAAGCGCTACCGCGAGTCCCTGTCCCTGTACGACCGCCAGAAGCTCTACCATCCCGCCGAGGCCGTAAGGATCGTCAAGGCCATGCCGGCGAGCCGCTTCGACGAGACGGTGGAGGTGGCCTTCCGCCTCGGCGTGGACCCGCGCAAGGCCGACCAGATGGTGAGGGGCACCGTGAGCCTGCCCCACGGAACGGGCAAGGAGGTGCGGGTGCTGGTCATTGCGCAGGGAGACAAGGCCCGGGAAGCGGAGGCGGCGGGGGCGGACATCGTGGGAGGACCCGAACTGCTGGACAAGATCAAGGAGGGCTGGTTCGAGTTCGACGCCATGGTGGCCACCCCGGACATGATGTCGCAGGTGGGTAAGCTGGGCAAGCTACTGGGGCCCCGCGGACTGATGCCCAACCCCAAGGCGGGGACGGTGACCTTCGAGGTGGAAAAGGCGGTCAAGGATATCAAGGCGGGCAAGGTGGAGTACCGCGTGGACCGCCAGGGCAACCTCCACCTCGTGCTGGGGAAGAAGAGCTTCGATGAGCGCAAGCTACTGGAGAACTACGCCGCCGTGCTGGAGGAGATCATCCGTGCCAAGCCGGCGGCGGCCAAGGGGCGCTACCTCAAGAGCATCACCTTCTCAACCTCCATGGGGCCCGGGGTGAGGGTTGACCCCGCGGTGGTGAGGGACATCCTGGGAGAGGAGAAGGCCGCCGTCTGAGAGACCCCCGGCAAGGGGCCAGGTCTCATGGTGTGCCCGGAGCGATATGGCTTAGGCAACGGGTTGACACGGGTTTTTCCCCGTGATAGCTTGGTCGACGTCAGGCCGGAGAAGTGGGTGCCGCTAGCGGCTTAATCTTCCCGCGGAGGCCGGAGGCGAAGGTCTACGACGCGCCCCCGTGCTTCGCGGGGGCGCGTTTGACGTGAGAGGCCTTGACGAGAGGAAAGTAAGGACGCCGGGAAGAGGCGGGAGGAAACCATGCCCAGGCAGGAAAAAATTGCCAAAGTGGAGGAGATTCGCAAGAGGTTCCTCGACAACCGGTTCGTTTTTCTCACCGATTTCACCGGCTTGACGGTGGAGGAGATAAACCGGTTGCGGCAGGTGCTGCGCACGAGGGGTGCCGATTACCGGGTGCTCAAGAACACCCTCACGCTGCTTGCCATAAAGGAAACCGAATTCGAGCCACTGGAGAGACTCCTGGTGGGGCCGATCGGCGCAGCTTTCGGGGCGGATGACCCCGTCGCCGTCGCCAGGGAGCTGGTGGCCTTCGCGCGGGAGAACCCGAAACTGGAGATCAAGGGAGGGTTCCTCGACGGCAGGGTGCTCGCGGCCGAGGAGGCACGCGCCATCGCCACCCTGCCGCCGCGCGAAATCTTGCTGGCAAGGCTAACGGGTTCCTTCAAGAGCCCCCTGTATCGACTGCACGGGGTGCTCTCGGGACCTTATCGTAAGCTCGTTTACGCGCTGCAGGCGGTGGCTGACACGAAGTCGCAGGCCGCATGACCTGCAATGGACGTGGCGAGGAAGGCGGGAACATAAGCCGGAAAAAGAAGGTGAACGCGAAGGTGGAGGTGTGAAGCTTTGGCCGAGAAGAAGATCAGCAAGGAGGACATCCTGGAGGCCATCGACTCCATGACCGTGCTCGAGCTCAACGAGCTGGTAAAGGCCCTGGAGGAGAAGTACGGCGTCACTGCCGCTGCACCGGTGGCGGTGGCGGCGGTCGGGGCGGGAGCGCCCGCCGCCGGCGAGGGACCCGCGGAAGAGGCGGAGAAGACGGAGTTCGACGTCGTTCTTCTCGCGGCCGGCGACCGCAAGGTGCAGGTCATCAAGGCGGTGAAGGAGATCACGGGTATGGGTCTCAAGGAGGCGAAGGCCCTCGTGGACGAGTCTCCCAAGCCGGTCAAGGAAAAGGTTTCGCGTGACGAGGCGGAGCGCGTGGCTGAGATGCTGCGCGACGCGGGGGCGCAGGTAGAGATAAAGTAAAGGCCGGGCCGGGGCTCGTTCTCGCTCTGCGGCGCGTTTCTTTTTCCTTCTTCCGGCGGCCGGGCCGCCGGGTAACGGTCTCGCTCGCAGGCTCGCTGCGACCGACCCTGTAGTTCCCCGGGCTGGTTGGGTGGAAATCCGTCCTTTTTCCGGCGGCCGGGCCGCCGGGTAACGGTCTCGCTCGCAGGCTCGCTGCGACCGACCCGGTCGTTCCCGGCCTTGGTGGGTGGGAATCGGGAGGCCGCTTGCGATGTCCCTCGCCCGACCCCCGGACCCGGCCTTGGTGGGTGCATAATCAGTCCTTCTTCCGGCGGCCGGGCCGCCGGGTAACGGTCTCGCTCGGCGCCGCGTTCCTTTCTCGTAAATCCGAGACCTTAGGAAAGGCGTCCTCGCTGCGACCGACCCTGTAGTTCCCCGGGCTGGTTGGGTGGGAATCGGGAGGCCGCTTGCGATGTCCCTCGCCCGACCCCCGGACCCGGCCTTGGTGGGTGGTTCAGTAAAGGCTCGCTGCGACCGACCCGGTCGTTCCCGGCCTTGGTGGGTGGGAATCGGGAGGCCGCTTGCGATGTCCCTCGCCCGACCCCAGGACCCGGCCTTGGTGGGTGCATAATCAGTCCTTCTTCCGGCGGCCGGGCCGCCGGGTAACGGTCTCGCTCGCTGGCTCGCTGCGACCGACCCGGTCGTTCCCGGCCTTGGTGGGTGGGAATCGGGAGGCCGCTTGCGATGTCCCTCGCCCGACCCCCGGACCCGGCCTTGGTGGGTGGTTCAGTAAAGGCTCGCTGCGACCGACCCGGTCGTTCCCGGCCTTGGTGGTTGCTTATACGTCTTTATACCAAAAAGAAGGATGCTGTATAATCCGGCTAGATGATATGGGCAGAAACAGGGGATGCACCGTTGTTTGACAGGATTGTCACTTATATCATAGTATAGTGTTTTGCGTATATGTGAGGGTGTTTTTTGCTTCAAGCGGGAAAAGGAGTGAGTGAAACAGTGGGTGTGAACGGTGGATTGCGGGTGCGCAAGAACTTCGCCAAGATACCCGAAATACTCGATGTACCCAACCTGATCGACATCCAGAGGAAATCCTACGAGTGGTTCCGCAACGAGGGGCTGCGGGAGGTCTTCGACGACATCTCCCCCATTGAGGACTACGGCGGCAACATGGCCGTGGAGTTCGGAGAGCACAAGTGGCATGAGCCCAAGCACGACGTGGACGAGTGCAAGGAAAAGGACATGACCTACTCCTGCCCCCTCTTCGTCACCGTGCGCTTCATCAACCGCGAAACGGGCGAGATAAAGGAGCAGGAGGTCTTCATGGGGGAGTTCCCCCTAATGACGGACAAGGGCACCTTCATCATCAACGGAACGGAAAGGGTGGTGGTCTCGCAGCTGGTCCGCTCCCCCGGCGTTTACTTCAGCAAGGAGCTGGACAAGGCTACGGACAAGGAGCTCTACTTCGCCAAGATCATCCCCTCCCGCGGCGCATGGCTGGAGTTCGAGACCGACAAGCGCGACGTCATCGGGGTGAGGATCGACCGCAAGCGCCGTCAGCCCGCAACCGTGCTCCTGCGCGCCATGGGGTACGAGGACGAGGACCAGATACTCTCCCTCTTCGACGGCTCCCCCCTGATAGAGGCCACCCTGGAGAGGGACCATACCTCCAACCGCGAGGAAGCCCTCATGGACATATACCGCAAGCTGCGCCCGGGGGAGCCGCCCACCGCGGACTCGGCCTTCAGCCTGCTGGAGAACCTCTTCTTCAACCGCAAGCGTTACGACCTGGCCAGGGTGGGGCGTTACAAGCTCAATAAGAAGCTGGGCCTCGACGTCCCCCTGTCGGTGACCGTGCTCACCTTCGAGGACATCGTCGAGACCATCCGCTACCTCCTGCGCATCATGCCGGGGGACATCGAGGAAGTGGACGACATAGACCATTTCGGCAACCGTCGCGTGCGCTCTGTGGGGGAACTCATCCAGAACCAGGTGAGGATCGGGCTCTCCCGCATGGAGCGGGTGGTGAAGGAGCGCATGACCACCCAGGACGCGGAGGCCATCACCCCGCAGAACCTCATCAACATCCGTCCCGTGGTGGCGGCCATCAAGGAGTTCTTCGGGTCCAGCCAGCTCTCGCAGTTCATGGACCAGACCAACCCCCTGGCGGGCCTCACCCACAAGAGGCGCCTTTCCGCGCTGGGACCCGGGGGCCTGTCGCGGGAGAGGGCCGGCTTCGAGGTGCGTGACGTGCACCCCTCCCACTACGGGCGCATGTGTCCCATCGAGACGCCGGAAGGTCCCAACATCGGGCTCATCGGCTCCCTGGCCACCTTTGCGAGGGTCAACGAGTTCGGCTTTATCGAGACCCCCTATCGCAGGGTGGTGAAGGGAAGGGTCACCGACGAGATAGTCTATCTCACCGCCGACGAGGAGGAGAAGTACGTCATAGCCCAGGCCAACGCGCCCATCGACAAGCGGGGGCGCTTCCTGAGCCCCACCATCCTCTGCCGCACGAAGGAGGCGGTGAAGGCGGTGCACCCGGAAGAGGTGGACTACATGGACGTCTCCCCGCGGCAGATCGTCTCCGTGGCCACCGCCCTCATCCCCTTCCTGGAGCACGATGACGCCAACCGCGCCCTCATGGGCTCCAACATGCAGCGGCAGGCGGTGCCGCTGTTGCGCTCGGAAGCCCCCCTCATCGGGACCGGGATGGAGTACCGGGCCGCCAAGGACACCGGCGACGTGCTCTGCGCGCGTGCGGCTGGGATCGTGACCTACGTGGACGCCAACCGCATCGAGATCAAGCGCAAGGACGGGACGGTGGACGTCTACAAGGTGGCCAAGTTCCGCCGCTCCAACCAGGGGACCTGCGTGAACCAGAAGCCCATCGTGGACGAGGGCGACCGCGTGGAGGAAGGCCAGGTGATAGCCGACGGCCCCTGCACGGACCACGGGGAGCTGGCGCTGGGCAGGAACCTCCTGGTGGCCTTCATGCCCTGGGAGGGCTATAACTACGAGGACGCCATCATCGTCTCCGAGCGCATGGTCTACGACGACGTGCTTTCCTCCATACACATAGAGGAACACGAGACCGACGCCCGCGACACCAAGCTGGGGCCGGAGGAGATCACGCGGGATATACCCAACGTGAGCGAGGACATGCTCAAGGACCTCGACGAGAGGGGAATCATCCGGGTGGGGGCGGAGGTGAGCCCCGGCGATATCCTGGTGGGCAAGGTCACCCCCAAGGGGGAGACGGAACTCACCGCCGAGGAAAGGCTGCTGCGGGCCATCTTCGGCGAGAAGGCCAGGGAGGTGCGCAACACCTCGCTCAAGGTGCCCCACGGCGAATCGGGCAAGGTCATCGACGTCAAGGTGTTCTCGCGGGACGCCGGGGACGAGCTGCAGCCGGGCGTCAACGAGATGGTACGCGTCTACGTGGCGCAGGTGCGCAAGATATCCGACGGGGACAAGCTGGCCGGCCGCCACGGCAACAAGGGGGTCATATCCAAGATCCTCCCCGTGGAGGACATGCCCTTCCTCGCGGACGGCACCCCCGTGGACATCGTGCTCAATCCCCTGGGGGTGCCATCGCGCATGAACATCGGGCAGATACTGGAGACCCACCTGGGTTGGGCCGCCCACGAGGGATGGCCCAAGAAGGGGAAGAACAAGGCGGACGGGCCGGTATACGTGGCCACCCCGGTCTTCGACGGCGCCAGGGAGGGCGAGATCGAGGAGGCCCTGCGGGAAGCCGGCCTTCCCGAGGACGGCAAGGCCATCGTCTACGACGGCATAACCGGGGAGCCCTTCCACCAGCCCATAACCGTGGGATACATCTACATGATGAAGCTGTTGCACCTGGTGGACGACAAGATCCACGCCCGCTCCACGGGGCCCTATTCCCTGGTCACCCAGCAGCCCCTGGGCGGCAAGGCCCAGTTCGGGGGCCAGCGTTTCGGGGAGATGGAGGTCTGGGCCCTGGAGGCCTACGGGTCCGCCTACACCCTGCAGGAGCTGCTCACCGTGAAGTCCGACGACGTCATGGGCAGGGTGAAGGTCTACGAGGCCATCGTCAAGGGGGAGAACATCCCGGAGCCGGGGATACCGGAGTCCTTCAAGGTGCTGGTCAAGGAGATGCAGGCGCTCTGCCTCGACGTTGAGGTGCTCTCCGAGACGGGCGAGGAGATCGAGATCAAGGAGACGGATGAAGACCTCCTGCGCACCGCCGAGGACCTGGGCATAGACCTGCGCACGGCGTCGGCGGCGCTGCTCTCCACCCGCAGCGAGGAAGAGCTCTTCGAGGAGAGGCCCGAGGAGTTCTGAGGCGCGGTGAAGGATAGGGATGTCGGCAGGAAAGAACACGCAAGGAGGTTGACCCTTGTTGGACGTCAATGACTTCGACAAGTTGAAGATCGGCCTGGCCACCGCGGACCAGATAAGGTCCTGGTCCCACGGCGAGGTGAAGAAGCCGGAGACCATCAACTACCGCACTCTGAAGCCGGAGAAGGACGGACTCTTCTGCGAGAAGATCTTCGGCCCCACCCGCGACTGGGAGTGCTACTGCGGCAAGTACAAGCGGGTGCGCTTCAAGGGCATCATATGCGAGCGGTGCGGCGTGGAGGTCACCCGTGCCAGGGTGCGGCGCGAGAGGATGGGGCACATAGAGCTGGCGGCCCCGGTGGCGCATATCTGGTATTTCAAGGGAGTTCCCTCCCGCATGGGTTACCTGCTCGATATCACGCCAAAGGACCTGGAGAAGATACTCTATTTCGCCTCCTACATCGTCACCTTCGTGGACGAGGAGAAGAGGCAGCGTGACCTGCCCCTCCTGGAGGAGGAGCTCAATGAGGAGATAGCGGAGATAGAGGAGACGACGAGGGAGCGTATAGAGGAACTGCGCGCCGCCGCGGAAGGCGAGGAGAAGCCCGCGGAGGAGGGAGAGGAAGAGATTCCCAGGCTCAAGCCGCAGCAGCTGGAGAAGGAGATAAAGTCCCTGGAGGAGAAGGCCAAGAAGAGGATAGAGGAGCTGAAGCGCGTCTTCGAGGAGTTCAAGGCCCTTGAGTACAAGCAGCTCGTCTCCGACGAGGTCCTCTTCCGGGAGATGCGCGAGCGCTACGGGGATTATTTCCGCGGGGGCATGGGGGCCGAGGCCATCCGGGAGATGCTGGCCAACGTGGACCTGGAAGGGGAGGCGGCGGAGCTGCGGGAGATCATCCGCACCTCCAAGGGCCAGAAGAGGCAGCGGGCGACCAAGCGTCTCAAGGTGGTCTCCGCCTTCCTGAACACCGAGAACGATCCCACGGCCATGGTACTCACCTGCATACCGGTCATCCCCCCCGACCTGCGGCCAATGGTGCAACTGGACGGCGGGCGTTTCGCCACCTCCGACCTCAACGACCTCTACCGCAGGGTGATCAACCGCAACAACCGCCTGAAGAGGCTCCTGGACCTGGGGGCCCCGGAGATCATCGTCAACAACGAGAAGCGCATGCTGCAGGAAGCGGTGGACGCCCTCTTCGACAACGGCAGGCGGGGAAGGGCTGTCACGGGGCCGGGGAACCGTCCCCTGAAGTCCCTTTCGGACATGCTCAAGGGTAAGCAGGGGCGCTTCCGCCAGAACCTGCTGGGTAAGAGGGTCGACTACTCCGGGCGCTCGGTGATCGTGGTGGGGCCCAACCTCAAGCTGCACCAGTGCGGCCTTCCCAAGCAGATGGCCCTGGAGCTCTTCAAGCCCTTCGTCATGAAGCTCCTGGTGGACAAGGACTACGCCCAGAACATAAAGAGCGCCAAGAGGATGGTGGAGCGCCAGCGCCCCGAGGTATGGGACGTGCTCGACGAGGTGATCAGGGAACACCCGGTCCTCCTCAACCGCGCCCCCACCCTGCACCGCCTGGGTATCCAGGCCTTCGAGCCGGTGCTGGTCGAGGGCAAGGCCATCCAGATCCACCCCCTGGTGTGCACGGCGTTCAACGCCGACTTCGACGGCGACCAGATGGCCGTGCACCTGCCCCTCTCCAGCGAGGCGCAGGCGGAGTCGCGCGTGCTCATGCTCTCGGCCCACAACATCCTCTCGCCCGCCCACGGCAGGCCCATCACCACCCCCACCCAGGACATGGTGCTGGGCTCCTCCTACCTCACGGTGGTGAAGGAGGGGGAGCACGGCGAGGGCAAGGTCTTCTCCTCGCCGGAGGAGGCCATGATGGCCCACGAGTTCGGGGCGGTGGCGCTGCACGCGCCGGTGAAGGTGCGCATCCGCAAGAAGGGACGTCCCGCGCGCATCATCGACACTTCCGTGGGGAGGGTCATCTTCAACACCGCCTTCCCGGACGACTATCCCTACGTCAACGAGGAGGTCAACAAGTCGGTCCTGCAGCGCATCGTCACGGAGGTGGCGGAGAAGTACGATACCGTGCAGACTGCGGAGATCCTCGACAACATCAAGCGCCTCGGTTTCCATTACGCCACCAAGGCGGGGATAACCATATCCATCTCCGACATCACCGTCCCTCCCGACAAGGATAAGATCCTCGAGGACCCTGAGGCGGAGGTGGAGAGGATAGAGGAGAACTACAAGCGGGGCCTCATCACCGACGAGGAGAGGCACCAGCGGGTGGTGGAGCTGTGGACGGAGGCCACCGACCGGGTCACCGAGGCCATGGAGCAGGCCTTCGACACCTTCAACCCCATCTTCCTCATGGCCAACTCCGGGGCGCGCGGCAACATCAAGCAGATAAGGCAGCTGGCCGGCATGCGCGGCCTGGTGGCCAACCCCAAGGGGGAGATCATCGACCGGCCCATCAAGTCCAACTTCCGCGAGGGCCTCACCGTCCTGGAGTACTTCATCTCCACCCACGGCGCCCGCAAGGGACTGGCGGACACCGCCCTGCGCACCGCCGATTCGGGGTATCTCACCCGCAGGCTGGTGGACGTCTCGCAGGAGGTCATCGTGCGGGAGTACGACTGCGGGACGGACAAGGGCATCCCGGTGAAGGTGTTGACGCCCCAGGGAGAACTCAACAACTCGCTCGCGGCGCGCATCGCCATGGAGCGCGTGAAGCATCCCCGCACCAAGGAAGTGCTGCTGAAGCCCGGTGACGAGATCGACCTGGCCATGGTGGAAAAGCTTTCCAAGGCCGGCATCGAAGAGGTGAAGGTGCGCTCGGTCATGACCTGCGAGTCGCGCTACGGGGTCTGCTGCCTCTGTTACGGGACCATGCTGGCCACGGGCAGGCTGGTGGAGATTGGGGAGGCGGTGGGCATCATCGCCGCCCAGTCCATCGGCGAGCCCGGCACGCAGCTCACCATGCGCACCTTCCATACCGGGGGCGTGGCCGGCGAGGACATCACCCACGGCCTGCCCAGGGTGGTGGAGCTCTTCGAGGCGCGCAAGCCCAAGGGGCAGGCGGTCATCGCGGATATCTCCGGTAAGGTGTACATTGAGGAATCGGACCGCTCCCGCAAGATAACCGTGAAAGGATCGGGCGACAAGGAGCGCGTCTACCAGGTGCCGCGGCGCGCGCGCCTGCGCGTGCGCGACGGCCAGGAGATTTCGGCGGGAGACCAGCTCACCGAGGGATCCATCAACCCCCACGACATCCTGCGCGTGCTGGGACCCCAGGCGGCCCAGCTCTACCTGGTGCGCGAGGTGCAGGAGGTCTACAAGAGCCAGGGCGTGGACATACACGACAAGCACATCGAGCTCATCGTGCGCCAGATGATGAAGAAGGTGGAGGTCGTGGACCCCGGTGATACCGATCTCCTCCCCGGCGAGAAGGTGGACCGCAAGTTCTTCGAGGAGGTCAACGAGGCGGTGGTGGCGCAGGGAGGCGAGCCGGCCACCGCCCGCCAGATGCTCCTGGGCATCACCAAGGCCTCGCTGGCCACCGACTCTTTCCTGTCCGCTGCCTCCTTCCAGGAAACGACGCGCGTGCTCACCGACGCCGCCATCTCGGGACGCGTGGACCCCCTGCTGGGGCTCAAGGAGAACGTCATCATCGGGAAACTCATCCCTGCGGGCACGGGCATGAGCCGCTACCGCAACATAAAGGTCAAGCCCAGACACATGGGGATAAGCCTGCTCGAGGAGGTCGAATCCCTGGCGGCGGGCTCGACGAGGGTCTCCCAGGTCAGCGCGGAGGAGATCCTGGGCGTGCCGTCGGGAGAGGAGGAGAGCGCGGAGGAGATCCTGGGCGTGCCGTCGGGAGAGGAGGAGAGCGCGGGGGAGCCTCTCGAGGAGGACGGATCCGCGGCGGACCAGGCGGAGTGATCCCGGTTCGGGCGTACCCGGTGTCCCTGCCTGCGGGTCGGCGTGGGGCCGGAAGGGGCCTTGCCGGCGCGGGAAAGGGCGGGCAAGCACGTTGACAGGCGCGAAAGCCTGATGGTAAACTTGCGGCTTGGTGCCGGCAAAAAACGGCAACAGGAAGATACTGGAAGAACAATGGAAGAGCGTCCGTGAGGAGGTAGGTTTGCCGACCATCAACCAGTTGGTCCGCAAGGGCCGGCAGGAGAAGAGGAAGAAGACGAAGACCCCGGCCCTGCAGGGTTGCCCGCAACGCCGGGGCGTCTGCACGCAGGTGAAGACCACCACTCCCAAGAAGCCCAACTCCGCCCTGCGCAAGATCGCCAGGGTGAGGTTGACCAACGGGATCGAGGTGACCACCTACATCCCCGGCATCGGACACAACCTCCAGGAGCACTCCATAGTGCTGGTGAGGGGAGGCAGGGTGAAGGACCTGCCCGGGGTGCGCTACAAGATCATCCGCGGCACCCTCGACGCCGCCGGGGTCTCTGACCGCAAGCAGGCCAGGTCGCGTTACGGGACCAAGAAGAAGGCGACACTGTAAGGTTTCGCGAGGAAGGGGATGGAGTAAGCGATGCCCAGGAAGGGACCGGCACCCAAGAGGGAGATACCACCGGACACCAGGTACCACAGCGTGCTGGTGGAGCAGTATATCCGCAAGGTAATGCTGGACGGCAAGAAGAGCAAGGCGGAGAAGATCGTCTACGGTGCCCTGGATATCCTGCGGGAGAAGACGGGAAACGATCCCCTGGTGATCCTGCGCAAGGCCACCGACAACGTCCGCCCCGTCCTGGAGGTGAGGTCACGGCGGGTGGGGGGAGCGAGCTACCAGGTGCCGGTGGAGGTACGCCCCCGGCGCAGCACCAGCCTGGCCATCCGCTGGATTGTCAACTACGCCCGGCAGCGCAGGGAGAAGACCATGATGGACCGCCTGGCCAACGAGCTGCTGGATGCCGCCAACGGCGTGGGCGCTTCCATAAAGAGAAAAGAGGATCTGCACAAGATGGCGGAGGCCAACAAGGCCTTCGCCCATTACCGCTGGTGAGATGAAGGTAAAGACGACGGGAAGAGTGGAGAGACCGACCTTGCAGGAAGTGAGGTTTCCTCTCGAGAAGGTGCGCAACATCGGCATCATCTCCCACATAGATGCCGGCAAGACCACCACCACGGAGAGGATACTCTTCTATACCGGCAAGACCTACAAGATGGGCGAGGTGCACGAGGGGTCAACGGTGATGGACTGGATGGTGCAGGAGCAGGAAAGGGGCATCACCATCACCAGCGCCGCCACCACCTGCTACTGGAGGGACCATAAAATAAATATTATAGATACTCCCGGCCACGTGGACTTCACCGTAGAGGTCGAACGCTCTCTCCGCGTTCTCGACGGGGCCATCACCATCCTGGACGGGGTGGCCGGCGTGGAGCCGCAGACGGAGACGGTGTGGAGGCAGGCCGACCATTACGGCGTGCCGCGCATCTGTTACGTGAACAAGATGGACAGGCCGGGCGCCGACTTCTTCGGCAGCCTGGAGATGCTCGAGGAGAAGTTCGATACCAGGCCGGTGGCGGTGCAGGTACCCATAGGGCAGGAAGGGGGGTTCGCGGGGTGCGTGGACCTCGTCCGCATGCAGGCCCTTGTCTACCGGGATGAGCTGGGAACCGAGTGGGAGTGGGTGGAGATCCCGGAGGAACTGGCGGAAACGGCCTTCCTGTACCGCCACGCCCTCCTGGAAGCCTGCGCCCACCACGACGACGAGATGCTGGAGAAATACCTCGAGGCGGAGGAGCTGGTCACGGAGGAGGACATCCGACGCGCCCTGCGCAGGGGGACCCTCGAGTGCGAACTGGTGCCGGTGTTCTGCGGCGCTTCCTTCCGCAACAAGGGGGTGCAGCCGCTGCTGGACGGGGTGGTGGATTACCTTCCCTCGCCCCTCGACGTGCCCCCCGTGGAGGGGGTACAGATGGGCAAGGACAAGAAGGAGATCAGGCGGGCCTCGGACGACGAGCCCTTCGCTGCCCTGGCGTTCAAGGTGGTTTCCGATCCCTACGTGGGGAAGCTCGTCTATATCCGCGTCTATTCCGGGACCCTCAAGGTGGGGTCCACGGTGCTGAACAGCACCCGTCGCCGGAAGGAACGCGTGGGAAGGCTTCTCCAGATGCACGCCAACCACCGGGAGGACAGGGAGACGGTCTTCACCGGGGACATCATCGCGGCCGTGGGCTTGAAGGAGACCTACACCGGGGACACCCTCTGCTCCGCCCACAGGCCCATCCTCCTCGAGTCCATGGCCTTCCCGGAGCCCGTGATAAGCGTGGCCATCGAGCCCAGGACCAAGGCGGACCAGGACCGCCTGAGCGAGGCCATGGAGAGGATAGCCGAGGAGGATCCCACCTTCCGGGTGAAGCTGGACCCGGAGACCGGGCAGACCATCATCTCGGGCATGGGGGAGCTGCACCTGGAGATCATCGTGGACCGGCTGCTGCGGGAGTTCGGGGTGGGCGCCAACGTGGGGCGGCCGCAGGTGTCTTACCGCGAGACGGTTTCGGGCCATGCGCGGGAAGTGGAGGGCAAGTTCATACGGCAGACGGGCGGGCGGGGGCAGTACGGGCACGTGGTCATCGACCTCGACCCCCTGCCTCGCGGCGAGGGCTTCGCCTTCGAGAGCAGGGTCACCGGAAACGCCGTCCCCAGGGACTTCATCCCAGCCGTGGAGCAGGGGGTGAGGGGGGCCCTCGAATTCGGCGTCCTCGCCGGTTACCCGGTGGTGGACGTGAAAGTGACCCTCAAGGGGGGTTCGTATCACGAGGTGGATTCCTCCGAGCTGGCCTTCAAGGCGGCGGCCTCGATGGCCTTCCAGGAGGCCCTGCGCCGGGCCGACCCCATACTCCTGGAACCCATCATGGAGGTGCGTATCAGCGTCAGCGAGGAATACCTCGGGGACGTCATCTCGGATATCAACGCGCGGCGCGGCAAGGTGGAGGGCATGGAGACGAGGGGAAAGCAGCAGTCCATAGTCGCCCTCATCCCCCTGGCGGAGACCTTCGGCTACGCCACGGACCTGCGTTCCCTGAGCCAGGGAAGGGCCACTCACCACATGCAGTTCTCCCATTACAGCGAGGTGCCGCACAACCTGGCCGCGGAGATCATTAGGAGGATAAGGGGGGAATGAGCGTTACGGCATTGCGGGCGCGCCCGGGGGCGGCGGCGGAATGCGCCGCGTGGCGGAAAAAGCCCGAAATGGTGGAAAAACGGTCTTGTCTGCAGGACCTTTCATGTCTAAAATAGGGAAGTTGTGTCCGGAGAGAGACACCGCGGATCGGTGAAAAGAGGAGGGTCAAAATGGCCAAGAAGAAGTTCGAGAGGACCAAGCCCCACGTCAACGTGGGCACCATAGGTCACGTGGACCACGGCAAGACCACCCTGACCTCGGCCATCACCAGGTGCCTGCACAACCAGGGCCTGGAGGTGGAGGAGAGGTCCTTCGACAGCATAGACAACGCCCCCGAGGAGAAGGAGCGCGGCATCACCATCGCCATCGCCCACGTGGAGTACCAGACGGAGAAGCGCCACTACGCCCACGTGGACTGCCCCGGCCACGCCGACTACATAAAGAACATGATCACCGGCGCCGCCCAGATGGACGGGGCCATCCTGGTGGTCTCGGCCGCAGACGGCCCCATGCCCCAGACGCGCGAGCACATCCTCCTGGCCCGCCAGGTGGGGGTGCCGGCCATGGTGGTCTACCTCAACAAGGCGGACATGGTGGACGACCCCGAGCTCCTGGAGCTGGTGGAGATGGAGGTGCGGGAGCTCCTCACCGAGTACGAGTTCCCCGGGGACGAGATCCCCGTGGTGGCCGGCTCCGCCCTCAAGGCCATGGAGTGCGGCTGCGGCAAGCGCGACTGCGAGAACTGCGCCTCCGTCATGGAGCTCCTGGACGCCGTGGACGAGTACATCCCCACCCCCGCCCGCGACGTGGACAAGCCCTTCCTCTTGGCCATAGAGGACGTCTTCTCCATCACCGGGCGCGGCACGGTGGTCACGGGGAGGATAGAGCGGGGCAAGATCCACACCGGCGAGGAGGTGGAGATCGTGGGCATCCGCCCCACCCAGAAGACGGTGGTCACCGGGGTGGAGATGTTCCGGAAGATCCTGGACGAGGGGCAGGCGGGCGACAACGTGGGCCTGCTTTTGCGCGGCATAGGCAGGAAGGACGTGGAGCGCGGCCAGGTGGTGGCCGCCCCCGGCTCCATCACCCCCCACGTCTCCTTCCGCGCCCAGGTCTACGTCCTCTCCAAGGAGGAGGGGGGCAGGCACACCCCCTTCTTCTCCGGCTACCGGCCCCAGTTCTACTTCCGCACCACCGACGTCACCGGCACCGTCACCCTCCCCGAGGGGGTGGAGATGGTCATGCCCGGCGACAACACGGAGATGAACGTGGAGCTCATCTCCCCCATCGCCATGGAGGAGGGCCTGCGCTTCGCCATCCGCGAGGGGGGCCGCACGGTGGGGGCCGGGAGGGTCATCGCCATCGAGAGGTAGGGGGAGAACCCGCGGGGTCGACCCGCGACAACATGGACCGAGGAGTGTCATGGTCAAGCAAAGGCAGAAGATAAGGATAAGGCTCAAGGCATACGATCACGAGATCATCGACCGCTCCGCGAAGCAGATAGTGGAGACGGCGAAGCGTACGGGAGCGTCCATATCCGGGCCGGTGCCCCTGCCGACGGAGAAGCACGTCTATTGCGTCATCCGCTCCCCGCACGTGAACAAGGACTCGCGGGAGCACTTCGAGATGCGGGTGCACAAGCGCCTCATAGATATACTGGAGCCCACGCCCAAGACGGTGGACTCCCTCATGCGCCTGGACCTCCCTGCGGGAGTGGATATCGAGATCAAGCTATAGGCCATGCAGGCCGAGAGGCTGGCGGCCAAAGGTAGAGGCAATGGCCGCGGCAAGGCCGGCGAGAGGTGAATGAGTTGAAGGGAATCATAGGAAAAAAATTGGGCATGACCCAGATCTTCACCGAGGACGGGAAGATAGTACCCGTGACGGTGGTGGAGGCCGGCCCGTGCACGGTGACCCAGGTAAAGACGGTGGAAAAGGAGGGTTACGACGCCGTGCAGCTGGGATTCGGCGCGGCGCGGGAGAGGAAGGTGAACAAGCCCTTGCTCGGGCACTTCAAGGGGAAGGGGCTGCAGCCCCTCCGGCACCTGGCGGAGATAAGGGTCGATGACCCCGGGGCATACCAGGTAGGCCAGGAGGTCACGGTAGGCATGTTCTCCAGGGGAGAGCGCGTCGACGTCACCGGGCGCTCCAAGGGCAAGGGTTACGCCGGCGTGGTCAAGCGCCATGGTTTCGGGGGAGGTCCCGGCTCGCACGGTGCCCATTTCCATCGCGCGCCGGGGTCCATCGGGGCCTGCGCCACTCCTTCTCGTGTCTTCAGGGGCTCGCGCATGCCGGGGCGCATGGGAGGCGAGCGCGTGACCGCCCTCAACCTCGAGATCGTGGACGTCAAGCCGGAGCGCAACGTCCTCCTCCTGAAGGGCAGCGTGCCCGGGCCTAACGGCGGACTCCTGGTGATCAGGGAATCGGTGAAGGGACGGAAGAAGCGGAGCCGCAAGGCCCACGTGCTTGCATGATATCGGGAGATGGGAATGAAAACGGTTCCGGTCTACGACACGGAGGGGAAAAAGACGGGCGAGGCGCAGCTGAAGGACTACTTCTTCGGCTGCGAGGTGAACCTGCCCGTCATGCACCTGGTGGTGCGCCGCCAGCTGGCGGCCGCGCGCAGGGGGACCGCCTCCACCAAGGGACGCAGCGAGGTGAGGGGAGGAGGCCGCAAACCATGGCGCCAGAAGGGTACGGGAAGGGCCCGTCACGGCTCCATCCGCTCCCCGCTGTGGAGGGGCGGCGGAACCGTGCACGGCCCCAAGCCGCGCGATTTCACCTTCAAGGTCAACCGCAAGGTGCGCAGGCTGGCGTTGCGCTCCGCCCTCAGCGTGCGCGCCGGCGAGGACAGGATCATGGTACTGGAGGACTTCACCTTCACGGAGCCCAAGACCAAGCTGGCGGCGTCCATCCTGCGGGCGCTGGGGGTGGAGGACAGCGTCCTGCTGGTCCTGCCCGAGGACGACGAGAACGTGGTCAAGTCCATGCGCAACCTGCCCGGCGTCGAGGTCATCAGGGTTGATTTCCTGAACACCTACGACGTTCTCGCCAGCGACAGGGTGATCTTCACCCGCGCTTCGCTGGAAAAGCTGCAGGAAGGGGTGGAGGATGAAGGATCCGCGTGACATCATCATCCGGCCGGTGATCTCGGAGAAGAGCTACACCCTCCTGGACCATAACAAGTACACCTTCGAGGTGCACCCGAAGGCCAGGAAGACCGAGATCCGCCAGGCGGTGGAGGAGATATTCAACGTGAAGGTGACCGGGGTGAACACCATCAAGGTCCCCCCCAAGCCACGCAGGCGGGGATGGACCTCGGGGCGCACCGCCGCCCGGAAGAAGGCCGTTGTCACCCTCGCGCCCGGTTACAACATCGAGTTTTTCGAGGGACCGTTAGGTTGAGGAAAGGCGGGATGAAGGGTAATGGGCATAAAGAGATATAAGCCGACCTCGCCCGGGAGGAGGTTCACCAGCGTATCGGATTTCTCGGAGATAACCAAGAAGGAGCCCGAGAAGACCCTCCTGGCTCCCATGAACTACAAGGCGGGGCGGAACAACAAGGGGCGCATCACCACCCGCCACAAGGGAGGCAGGGTCAAGAGGCGCTACCGCATCGTGGATTTCCGGCGGGACAAGGACAACGTCCCGGCGAAGGTGGTGGCCATCGAGTATGACCCCAACCGCAGCGCGCGACTGGCCCTGCTGCATTACGAGGACGGCGAGAAGCGGTACATCCTGGCCCCCCTCAAGCTGAAGGTGGGGGACCGCGTGATGTCGGGGCCGGATGCGGACATAAAGCCCGGTAACGCTCTGCCCCTTTCCGCCATACCGGTGGGCACCACCATCCACAACATCGAGCTCAAGCCGGGAGCTGGGGGGAAGATGGTGCGCGCCGCGGGAGGGGCCGCGCAGCTGATGGCCAAGGAGGGGGACTTCGCCCACATAAGGCTTCCCTCCAGCGAGGTGCGGCTGGTGAACATAAACTGCCGCGCCACCGTCGGCCAGCTGGGCAACGTGGAGCACGAGCTGCTCAACGAGGGCAAGGCGGGGCGCGGCCGCTGGAAGGGGCGGCGACCCACGGTGCGCGGAACGGTCATGAACCCCGTGGACCACCCGCACGGCGGCGGCGAGGGCAAGTCCTCCGCGGGACGGCACCCGGTCACCCCCTGGGGGAAGCCGACCCTCGGGTACCGTACACGCAAGAAGAACAAGCCGTCGAGCAAGTATATCGTGCGTCGCAGGAAGAGCTGAGAGGTGGGGAGGTAGCCTTGGGCAGGTCTTTGAAGAAGGGCCCCTACGTGGACGAGAAGCTCTATTTCAAGATAGAGGACCTCAACCGGCGCAACGAGAAGCGCGTCATCAGGACCTGGTCCCGCCGTTCCACCATCTTCCCGGAGATGGTGGGGCACACCATAGCCGTCTACGACGGCAAGAGGCACGTGCCGGTGTACATCACCGAGAACATGGTGGGACACAAGCTGGGGGAGTTCGCGCCCACGCGGCGGCGCACCAAGCACGGGCACGCCCACGAAAGGCCCACCCGCCTGAAGTAAGGCGGCGCCTGAAGTAAGGCGGCGATGACGGCGAGAGGAAGACGAGGAGTCGCATGATGGCGGAAGCAGCGGAGGAAGGCGTAAGGGTTCGCGCCGTGGCGCGATACGTGCGGGTGTCGCCCTACAAGGCCCGCCAGGTGGCGGACCAGATAAGGGGCAAGGACGTGGAGGAAGCCCGCTATATAACGAGGTTCTCTCCCAAGGGCGCCGCCCGCCTGGTGGGCAAGGTCCTCGAGTCGGCGGTGGCCAACGCGGAGAACAACAACGGGATGCGCGCCGAGGACCTCGTGGTGGTGAACTGCTACGTGGACGAGGGCCCCACCCTGAAGAGATGGCGTCCGCGTGCCCTGGGGAGGGCCACGCGCATACGCAAGCGCACCAGCCACATAACCGTTGTCCTGGGAGAGCGGGAAGGAGAGGCGAAGGAGGGGAAGCGCCGCGCCTCGCGCAGGCGCTCCGCGTCGCGAGGGAAAGGATGAAATAAGCGTGGGTCAGAAGGTTCATCCGTACGGTTTCCGCCTGGGGATAATCTATCCCTGGAAGTCGCGGTGGTTCGCCACCCGCGACTATGCCGATCTCCTGCAGGAGGACCTCGCCATACGCCGCTACATCAGGGAGCACATGAAGCGGGCAGCCATATCGCGCGTGGAGATCGAGCGCACGAGCAAGCGGGTGAAGGTGGACATCTTCACGGCGCGACCCGGCATCGTCATCGGCCGCAGGGGGGCGGAGGTGGACCGCATAAAGCGCGACCTGGCCACCATGACCGGCAAGGACGTGCAGGTGAACATCCAGGAGATCGACTCTCCCGAGCTCGATGCCTTCCTGGTGGCGCAGAACGTGGCGGAGCAGCTGGAGGGCAGGGTTTCCTTCCGGCGCGCCATGAAGAGGGCGGTGCAGAACACCATGCGTGCCGGGGCCAAGGGGATAAAGATCTCCTGCGCGGGCCGCCTGGGCGGAGCGGAGATGGCGCGCACCGAATGGTATCGCGAGGGCCAGGTGCCCCTGCAGACGCTGCGCGCCGACATCGATTACGGGTACTGCGTGGCCCGCACCACCTTCGGGGTCATAGGCGTCAAGGTCTGGATCTACAAGGGGCTTATCGGGGAGCCGGACCGCAAGGTGCGGGAGAGGCCAGCGGAGGAACGCGGCGCGCTGTTGAGGGAGGGCGCGCCTCCTGCCGCACCGGAGGAATCGCCCGAGGAGACGGCGCCGCAGGGGGAGGAGCAGGCGGAACCCGTCGAGGAAAAGGACGAGGAACTGGCATACGAGCGGGAGGTATAAGGCAGATGCTGATGCCTCGCAAGATAAGGCACCGCAAGGTGCAGAGGGGCAGGCTCAAGGGCCGCTCCAAGGGAGGCACCGAAGTCCACTTCGGGGACTACGGCCTGCAGGCCCTGGAGCCGTCATGGGTCACGGCCCGCCAGATCGAGGCGGCCAGGGTCGCCATCACCAGGCACGTGAAGAGGAGCGGGAAGGTCTGGATAAACATCTTCCCCGACAAGCCGGTGTCCAAGAAACCCGCCGAGACGCGCATGGGAAGCGGCAAGGGAAACCCGGATCACTGGGTCGCCGTGGTCAAGCCGGGGCGGGTCATGTTCGAGCTCTCGGGCGTGCCCGAGAACGTGGCGAGGGAGGCCATGCGGAGGGCGGCCCACAAGATGCCGATGAAATGCCGTTTCGTGAAGCGGTTCGCTGCAGGTGGTGAGTGAGGATGGTAAAGGCGAGCGAGTTGCGCGGGTACTCCTACGAGGAGCTCGTGCAGAAGCTGAAGGAGGCGAAGGAGGAGCTCTTCAACCTGCGCTTCCAGGAGGCGACGGGGCAGCTTGACAACACCGCCCGCATAAAAGAGACCAAGAAGGACATAGCGCGCATCTGCACCGTCATGAGGGAATACGAGATGAGCGAGGAGGCGGGTTGAGCCTCCTGGGAAAGGAAGGAATGCCGGGTATGGCGGAGAGAACCAGCCGGAGGAAGGTACGCACGGGCACGGTGGTGTCGGACAGCATGGACAAGACCATAGTGGTGAAGGTGGAGACCCGCATGCCTCACCCGCTCTACGGGAAGATCGTCGCCCGCAGCAAGAAATACATGGCCCACGACGAGGAGAACCAGTGCCGGGTGGGGGACGTGGTGCGCATCATGGAGACCAGGCCCCTCTCCCGCAACAAGCGCTGGCGCCTGCTGGAGATAGTGGAGAGGGCCGAATAACGCCGGAGGTCGCGGTTCGGAGGTAGACGATGATACAGGCGGAATCGCGTGTGAAGATAGCCGACAACACGGGCGCCCGGGAGCTCCTGGTGATCAAGGTCCTGGGCGGTTCGGCGAGGCGCTACGCCTACGTCGGCGACATCGTGGTGGGCACGGTGAAGGTGGCGACACCGGGAGGCTCCGTGAAGAAGGGCCAGGTGGTGAAGGCTGTGGTGGTGCGCACCAAGAAGGAACGCCGGCGCAAGGACGGCTCGTACATCAAGTTCGACGAGAACGCGGTGGTCATCATCGACGAGGCCAAGGAGCCCAAGGGGACGCGCATATTCGGGCCGGTCGCCCGCGAGCTGCGCGAGAAGAAATTCATGAAGATCGTCTCCCTGGCCCCCGAGGTCCTCTGAGAGGCAAGACCACGGAGGAGTAAAGGAAAATGGCCGGATTGAAGATCAGGAAGGGCGACAGGGTAACGGTGCTCGCGGGGAAGGACCGCGGCAAGCAGGGCAAGGTGCTGCGCAGCTTCCCCGACAAGAGAAGGGTGATCGTGGAGGGGGTCAACCTGGTGAAGAGGCATTCCAGGCCCAGCAAGGAGAACCCCCAGGGGGGCATCATCAGCAAGGAGGCCCCCATACACGTGTCCAACGTCGCCCTCGTGTGCGGCTCGTGCGACCGCGTCGTGCGCGTCGCTTACCGCTTCGATGCGGAGGGCAACAAGAGGCGGTTCTGCCGCAAGTGCGGCGCGGATATCGATTGAGAGGACGGGAACGGAGCAAGGAAGGAAGCATGGTTCCAAGGTTAAAGGAGAAATACCGGGAGGAAGTGGTCCCCGCCCTCAAGGAGCGGTTCGGTTACCGCAACGACATGCAGGTACCGCGGCTGGAGAAGATCGTGATCAACATGGGAGTGGGGGAAGGCGCCCATGACCCCAAGGCCATCGACGGGGCCATGAAGGACCTGGCGAAGATAAGCGGGCAGAAGCCCAAGCTCAACCGTGCCAAGAGGTCGGTTGCCGGCTTCAAGCTGCGCACCGGGATGTCGGTGGGGTGCAAGGTCACGCTGCGGGGGGATCGCATGTACGAGTTCCTCGACCGCCTCATGTCCCTGGCCATCCCCCGCGTGCGCGACTTCAGGGGCCTGAACCCCAAGTCCTTCGACGGCAGGGGCAACTACAACATGGGGCTGGACGAGCAGCTGGTCTTCCCGGAGATAGATTATGACGACATAGACAAGGTGAGGGGCATGGACATAACCATCGTGACGACGGCCAAGACGGACGAGGAAGGGCTGGCCCTGCTCGATGCCCTGGGCATGCCCTTCCGGAGCAAGTGAGCAGGAGGCGGCATGGCCAAGAAATCCCTGGTTGCCAAGCAGAAGAGACCTCCCAAGTTCCGCACCCGCGCCTACAACCGTTGCAGGCGCTGCGGCCGGCCGCGGGGATACTTCCGCAAGTTCGAGCTGTGCCGGGTGTGCCTGCGCGAGCTGGCGCACGAGGGGGAGATCCCCGGATTGACCAAGTCGAGCTGGTAAGGAGGCGTAAGGCGGATGACCATGACGGATCCCATCGCGGATATGCTGACCCGCATCCGTAACGCGAGCGCTGCCCGACACGAAGAGGTGGAGATGCCCTCGTCGAAGATGAAGCAGGAGATCGCGGCGATACTGAAGAGGGAGGGTTTCATCGCGGATTATCAGGTGGTCAAGGGCGGCAGCTACGACACCTTGAGATTACGCCTCAAGTACGGGCCCAACCGCGAGCAACTTATAAACGGCATCAAGCGTATCAGCAAGCCGGGGCTGCGCGTGTACACGAAGAAGTCCGAGATGCCCCGCGTGCTGGGAGGGCTGGGGATAGCCATCATCTCCACCTCCAAAGGCCTTCTGACCGACAGGGAGGCGCGCGAGAAGGAAGTGGGCGGGGAGGTCATCGCCTACGTCTGGTGATGCCGGTCCGCCGGCCCACGCACGACGAGAGAGAGCTGGAGGTAGCAATTGTCGAGGATAGGAAAGGCGCCCATTCCCGTCCCCCCGGGGACGGAGGTAAGGATAGAGGGTAACCGCGTGCACGTGAAGGGTCCCCGGGGTGAGCTCACCCAGGAGTTCCACCCGGACATGATCATCGAGCTGGAGGAGGGGTCCATAAGGGTGCGGAGGCCCTCCGACTCCAACCTCCACCGCTCGCTGCACGGGCTGACTCGCTCCCTCATCGCCAACATGGTGGAGGGAGTCACCAACGGTTTCGAGAAGAACCTGGAGATACACGGGGTGGGCTACCGCGCGGTGGCCAAGGACCGTGACATCGAGCTCTCCCTGGGCTTTTCCCATCCCATCCTGGTCAAGGCTCCCGAGGGGATCGAGTTCGAGCTGGTGACGCCCACCAAGATCAGGGTGAAGGGCGTGGACAAGCAGAAGGTGGGACAGGTGGCGGCGAAGATCAGGGCGCTGCGCAAGCCCGACCCCTACAAGGGCAAGGGAGTGCGCTACGCCGGCGAGCATATAAGGCGCAAGGCCGGGAAGTCCGCCGGGTAGTAGGCGGACGGACAGGAACACGGAGTAGAGGGAACATGGACGGCGCCAAGGAGAAGAGGCTGAAGAAGGAGCGACGCAGGAAGCGCGTGCGCAAGAAGATACAGGGGTCGCCCGAAAGGCCGCGGCTCTCGGTGTTCAGGAGCAACCGCCACATCTACGCGCAGGTCATAGACGACGTGGCGGGTCACACCCTGGCCAGCGCTTCCACCATGGAAAAAGGCCTGGACCTGGCCGGCAAGAAGAAGACGGAGGCGGCCATGGAGGTGGGGCGGCTGATCGCGCGGCGGGCGCGCGAAAAGGGCGTGAGCAGGGTGGTCTTCGACCGGGGAGGAAATCTCTACCACGGCAGGGTGAAGGCGCTGGCCGAGGGCGCCCGGGAGGAAGGACTGGAGTTCTGATCCGCATGGAAGATACTGGAGGTACCGCATGCCCAAGATAGACCCGACCGTCCTCGAGCTCGAGGAGCGCGTGATACACATCAACCGCGTGGCTAAGGTGGTGAAGGGGGGCCGCCGCTTCAGCTTCACCGCCCTGGTGGTGGTGGGGGATAAGGCGGGCCTGGTCGGCTACGGCTACGGGAAGGCCCGCGAGGTGCCGCTGGCCATCCAGAAGGGCGTGGAGAGGGCCAAGCGCAGCCTTTTCAAGGTCCCCACGCGCGGCACCACCATACCCCACCAGGTGGTGGGGAAATACGAATCCTCGCGCGTGCTCCTCAAGCCGGCCAGGGAGGGGACCGGCGTGATAGCCGGGGGACCGGTGCGGGCGGTCATGGAGCTCTCGGGCATCCAGGACGTGCTGACCAAGACCTACGGGTCCCGGAACCCGGTGAACGTGGTCAAGGCCACCGTTAACGGACTCAAGGCCATCAGCAGGGCGCGCGAGGTGGCGCAGATACGGCAAGCGGAGTTGCGCAAGGTCGAGGGGGCGGTGCAGGCATGAGCGACGGAGAAGGGAAACTGCGTATCACCCTGGTCCGCAGCCTCATCGGGCGTCCCCGGGCGCAGAGGCGCACGGTGCGGGCGCTCGGGCTGAAAAGGCTGCAACACAGCGTGGTGCATAAGGACACCCCCGAGATAAAGGGGATGATCCGCAAGGTGAGCCATCTCTTGCGCGTGGAACCACTGGAGGAATGAGCGATGGCCATGAAGATACACGACCTCAAGCCGGCGCCGGGATCCACCCACGCCCCCAAGAGGGTGGGGCGCGGGCGCAGCTCGGGCCACGGGAAGACCAGCGGCCGGGGCATGAAGGGCCAGAAGGCGCGCGGCAAGACCCGCATCGGCTTCGAGGGCGGGCAGATGCCGCTGCAGCGGCGGGTCCCCAAGCTGCGCGGGTTCAAGCCCCGGGACAAGAAGGAATATCACCTGGTGAACGTGGAGAAGCTCAACCTCTTCTCCGACGGGGACGTGGTCACGCCGCAGGCGCTGGTGGAAAAGGGCATCCTGCGGAAGGTCCAGAAAGAGGTGAAGGTCCTGGGAAGGGGGACGCTGGAGCGCAGGCTCACGGTGAGGGCGCACGCCTTTACCGCCGGGGCGACGGCCAAGATCGAGGCCGCCGGGGGAAGCGTAGAGGTGGTCTGACTTGCTCCGCACCTTCCGCAACATCTACAAGGTAGTAGACCTGCGCCGCAAGATCCTTTTCACCTTCGTCATCATCCTCCTTTACCGCCTGGGTTCCTCCATCCCCTCACCGGGGGTGAACACGAGTGCTCTGACGAAGCTTGTTGAGGAGGGGGGCATCCTCGGTTTCCTCAACTTCTTCTCCGGGGGGGCGCTATCGCACCTGGCGGTGTTCGGGCTGGGCATCATGCCCTACATCACCTCCGCCATCATCATGGAGATGCTGGTGGCGGTGATACCCAAGCTCAAGGAGTGGCAGGAGGAGGGGGAGTCGGGCCGGCGCAAGATCACCCAGGTGACGCGCTACCTCACCCTGGGCCTGGCCCTCATGCAGTCCATCGGGTTGGTGTGGCAGTTCTCCCGCGCCCGTGATATCGGGGGAGAGACGGTGCGCATCATCGAGTTCACCTGGATGAAGGGCATCGTCATCGTGCTCGCACTCACCGCGGGGATGGCCCTGCTCATGTGGTTCGGGGAGCTCATCACCGAGAGGGGCATAGGGAACGGCATGTCCATCCTCATCTTCACCTCCATCATCGCCCGCGTCCCCTATGAGTTCAAGACCATGATCACCCAGACGGAGCTGCGTTACGGCAACGTGGCCTACGGCTACATCATATCGGTGGTGATGTCCCTGGCGGTGATCGTCGCCGTCATCTACCTTGACCAGGGGGAGAGGCGCATCCCCGTGCAGTACGCCAAGCAGATAAGGGGAAGGCGCATGACCATGGGGGGGTCCACCTACCTTCCCCTGAAGATCAACACCTCCGGGGTCATCCCCATCATCTTCGCCTCCTCGATCATCTTCTTCCCCACCATGCTTTCGCAGTTCATCCCTGCCCTGCAGGGGGTGGCCACCCACCTCACGCAGGGATGGCTCTACTTCGTGGTCTACACCTTTCTCATCATCTTCTTCGCCTACTTCTACACCTACATAGTCTTCGATCCCTTCACCCAGGCCGAGCACCTCAAGAAGTACGGCGCCTTCGTGCCGGGGATACGTCCGGGCACCCCCACCGCCACCTATTTCGGCAAGGTCATCAACCGCATCACCCTCCCGGGCTCCATGGCCCTGGCGGCCATCGCCCTGCTGCCGGCGGTCATGTTCTATTTCTTCGGCACCCGGGAGATACCTTTCGGCGGCGCCGCCATCATGATCATCGTCGGCGTGGCCCTGGAGACCATGAAGCAGATCGAGGCCCAGCTGCAGATGCGCCACTACGAAGGCTTCCTGCGATGAGATGATGCGGAAGGGAGGGTGAAAGCGATGAACCTGGTTCTTCTGGGCCCGCCCGGCGCGGGCAAGGGCACCCAGGCGGAGAGGATAAGCGAGGCCTACGCCATCCCCCATATCTCCACGGGGGACATCTTCAGGGAGAACCTCAAGAAGGGGACGGAGCTCGGCCTGAAGGCCAGGGAGTACATGGACCGGGGGGAACTGGTCCCCGACGAGGTGGTCATCGGCATCGTGCGCAACCGCCTGGCGGAGCCGGATTGCGAGCGGGGGTTCGTGCTGGATGGTTTTCCCAGGACGGTGGCCCAGGCCGACGCCCTGAAGGAGATGCTTGCGGGTATGGGGCGCGGCATAGACCACGTGCTGAACATAAGCGTACCCGACGACGTGGTGGTGGAGAGGCTGACGGCCCGGCGCACCTGCCGTGCCTGCGGCGCCATATACCACCTGGTTTACAGCCCGCCGCGCGAGGAGGGGAAATGCGATTCGTGCGGGGGCGAGCTCTACGTGCGGGACGACGACCGCGAGGAGACGGTGCGAGCGCGCCTGCGGGAGTACGAGGCGAAGACTCGGCCCCTCGTCGAATACTACCGCGGCGAGGGGTTGCTGCGGGACATCGACGGCGCGGCGGGGATGGAGGACGTCCTGGCGAGCATAAAGAGGGTGCTGGGTTGAACCCGGTTGGGAAAGCGGTGGCGGGTGATGGAAGGCACGTTCGGGCATGCGGTTCTTGCGCGGAGCGGCGTTACGGGTAGGGTACCCATGATCATCAGGAAATCCCGGGAGGAGATAGCGAAGATGCGCGAGGCCGGCCGCATAGTGGCCGGGGTCCTGGACATGCTCGGCGAGCATATCAAGCCCGGTGTCGCCACCGAGACGCTGAACCGCCTGGCGGACGAATATATCAGGAAGAGGAAGGCAATACCGTCGTTCCTCGGATACCGCGGTTTCCCCGCCTCCATCTGCACGTCCATCAACGACGTGGTGGTGCACGGCATCCCCGGCGGGGAAAGGCTAAGGGAGGGTGACATCATAGGCGTCGACGTGGGAGTGATCCTCGACGGCTACCAGGCGGACGCCGCGCGCACCTACGCGGTGGGCGAGGTGAGCGAGAGGGCCGCGAGATTGATGCAGGTCACCAGGGACTCCTTGCAGGCGGGCATCGACGCCTGCCGACCCGGCAAGCGCCTGGGAGACGTTTCCAACAGCATCCAGAGGGTGGTGGAGGCGGGAGGGTTCTCGGTGGTCGTGCAGTTCGTGGGCCACGGCATAGGGAGGGAGATGCACGAGGAGCCCCAGATCCCCAACTTCGGGCCCCCGGGGAGAGGCCCCCTCCTGCAGCCGGGGATGACCTTCGCCCTCGAGCCCATGGTCAACGAGGGTACCTACGAGGTTAGGGTGGATGACGACGGCTGGACGGTGCGTACCGTGGACGGCAAGCTCTCCGCCCATTTCGAGCACACGGTGGCGGTGACCGAGACCGGGCCCGTGATACTGACCCTGCCTTGAGGGAAGGAGGCGAGGCGATGAGGCCGGAAAGGCCGGTCGCAACAAGGGCGGGAAGGGACCGCGCGGCGAGTTCGCGCGGAGCGTGCAGGCGGTCCAAGGAGACCACGGCGGAATCCTGGACTATCCGGAACTTGTTTGTTAGTATATAAATTCTGGTGCGAAAAGAATTGACGCGCCCCGCGCGGGGTGGCGTTGGGAGAGTGAGGAGTGGGCAGGAAGGAAGGCTCCGTAGAGGTAGAAGGGACCGTACTGGAACCGCTGCCGAACGCCATGTTCCGGGTGGAACTGGACAACGGACACAAGTTGCTTGCTCACATATCCGGCAAGATGAGGATGCATTACATAAGGATATTACCCGGGGACAGGGTGGTGGTGGAGATCTCGCCCTACGATCTCACCCGGGGCAGGATCGTCTATCGCTACAAGTAGCGCAGCGCTGAAAGGAAGAAGCTGGAAATGAAGGTAAGGCCGTCGGTGAAGAAGATGTGCGACAAGTGCAAGGTGATACGCCGTCACGGCAAGGTCCTTGTCATCTGCCAGAACCCCCGCCACAAGCAGAGGCAGGGTTGAGTCGAGGAGGTTGGTGGTCTTGGCGCGTATAGCGGGCGTGGATCTTCCCAGGGACAAGCGCGTGGAGGTGGCCCTCACCTATATTTACGGCATAGGAAGGTCCACCTCGCTGAAGGTGCTCCATGATTGCCGGATCGACCCCAATACCAAGGTGCGCAACCTCACCGACGAGGAGGTCGTGCGGCTGCGCAGCTACATAGACCAGAACCTGAAGGTGGAGGGGGACCTGAGGCGTGAGGTGGCCCAGAACATCAAGAGGAAGATGGACATAGGGTGCTACCAGGGTTTGCGCCACCGCATGGGGTTGCCCGTGCGGGGCCAGCGAACCCACACCAATGCCCGCACCCGCAAGGGACCGCGCAAGACGGTGGGAGTGAAGCGCAAGAAGAAGTGATGCACGGCATGGACTACGCCGCGGCCTGAGCGGCTTGTCCCGGAAGACGGGAGACGGAAGAGGACAGGAGGTTGCCAGTTGGCCAGACCGGCGAGAGGAAGAGGAAGAGGAAAGAAAAGGGAAAAGAAAACGGTGTTGCACGGTGAAGCCCATATCAAGTCAACCTTCAACAACACCATCATCACCATAACCGATAAGAACGGGGACACCCTCACCTGGTGCAGCTCGGGAACGGTGGGGTTCAAGGGTTCGCGCAAGAGCACGCCCTTCGCCGCGCAGATGGCGGCGGAGAGCGTGGCCAAGAAGGCGCAGGAATTCGGGATGAAGAAGGTCGACGTCTTCGTGAAGGGGCCCGGCTCGGGTCGCGAGACGGCCATACGCACCCTGCAGGCCAACGGGCTGGAGGTGGCGAGCATCACCGACGTCACGCCCCAGCCCCACAACGGGTGCCGCCCCAAGAAGAGAAGAAGAGTGTAGGGGTGTGGGGAAATGGCCCGTAACCTGGAACCATCCTGCAAGCAGTGCCGGCGCGAGGGGCAGAAGCTCTTCCTCAAGGGCAGCCGCTGCGAGAGCGACAAGTGCGCCATGGAGAGGAGGTCTTACCCGCCCGGGGAGCACGGCCGCGGCAGGGTCAAGGAGACGGAATACCTGCTGCAGTTGCGGGAAAAGCAGAAGGCTAAGCGCATATACGGCGTGCTGGAAAGGCAGTTCAGGCGCTATTACGGCAAGGCTTCCCGCCAGCAGGGGATAACAGGCGAGAACCTGCTCTTCCTCCTGGAGACCAGGCTGGACAACGTGCTCTACCGCGGCGGCCTCGCCTCTTCACGCGGCGACGCGCGGCAACTGGTGCGCCACGGCCACGTGACGGTGAACGGCCGCAAGGTGAACATCCCTTCCTACGAGGTGAGGGTGGGGGACGTGGTGGAGTTGAAGGAGAAGAGCAGGGACCTGGTGCGGGTCATACAGGCGGTGAGGGCCGCCGAGGGCAGGCCGGTGGTACCCTGGTTGAAGGTGGACGCGGAAAGACGCCGCGTGGAGGTCGTAGCGCGCCCCCGGCGCGAGGACATCGACGTCCCGGTGAAGGAACATCTCATCGTGGAGCTCTATTCCAAGTAGGATACGGACAGGAGGGAATATACCTTGGTTCTGGAAATGCAGAAACCGCATGTCGAGGTGGATAAGCTCGAGGACTCGTACGGAAGGTTCATCGTGGAGCCCCTGGAGCGCGGGCTCGGGCATACCCTGGGCAACTCCATGCGCCGCATCCTGCTTTCCTCCATCCCGGGCGCGGCGATAACCTCCTTGCGCATCGAGGGGGTGGTGCACGAGTTCACCACCATCGAGGGCGTCAAGGAGGACACCATGGATATAATCCTCAACCTGAAGGGTGTCATCCTGCGCATACTCGACGAGGGGCAGCACACCCTCTTCATCGACGTCACCGGCCCGCGCACGGTGACCGCCGGGGATATCCAGGCCCCCTCCGAGGTGGAGATCGTCAACCCCGACCTGAAGATATGCACCATGAACGGCAAGGGCAGGCTGAAGATGGAGATGACGGCACAGAAGGGCAGGGGTTACGTGTCCTCCGAGCACCTGGGCGGAATACGGGAGGTGGCTGGCACCATCCCCCTGGACGCCATGTTCTCACCGGTGGTGCGCGTTTCCTACCAGGTGGAGGCCACCCGCGTGGGGCAGCGCACGGACTACGACAGGCTCATCCTGGAGGTGCACACCAACGGGAGCATAGACCCCAAGGAGGCCCTGGTGAGGGCAGCCCAGATCCTCGCCGGGCACATAGGGATCTTCATGGGGCTTGCCGAGGGCGAGGAAGGGGAGCTGGCGAGCATCTTCTCCGCGGAGCAGCCGCGCGCGGGGAGCAAGGAGATGCAGACCCCCATCGAGGACCTGGAACTGCCGGTGCGCGTCCTCAACTGCCTGCACCGCGGCGGCATCAATACCGTGGGCCAGTTGATTGAGAGGACGGAGGAAGACCTGCTGGCGCTGCGGAGCTTCGGGGCCAAGTCCATAGAGGACGTGAAAGAAAAGCTGGAGAAGAGGGGCCTCAGCCTGCGCACCGGCTAGCCAGCAGCCGCAGACCATCGCGACGATCACGAGAGGGACGAGTCATGCCGCAGCCAAAGAAGGGCAGGAGATTGGGAGGGAGCAGCTCCCACCAGCGCTCCATGCTGGCCAACCTGGCCAGGGAGCTGATCGAGCACGAGAGAATCAGGACCACCCAGGCCAAGGCGAAGGAAGTGCAGCCCCTGGTGGATAAGCTGGTGGGCCTGGCCAAGCGCGGGGACCTGCACGCCCGCCGGCAGGCGCTGGCCATCATCCCCGACCGCGACGTGGTGCACAAGCTCTTCGCGGAGATCGGACCGCGCTACGAGGATCGCGAAGGCGGTTACTGCCGCGTGGTGAAGACAGGGCCGCGCCAGGGCGACGCCGCCCCCATGGCGGTCATAGAGTTCGTATAAGGTAAAATCCAAGGGAGAGGGCTTCGCCCCCTCCCTTGACCCTCCCCCGTACTTCTTTCGGCGGCCGGGCCGCCGGGTAACGGTCTCGCTCGCAGGCTCGCTGCGACCGACCCGGTCGTTCCCGGCCTTGGTGGTTGCGTATCAGTCCTTCTTCCGGCCCAGGGCCTCAGGGTAACGGTCTCGCTCGGCGCCGCGCATCTTTCTCATGAATCCGAAACCCTGGGAAAGGCGTCCTCGCTGCGACCGACTCTGTAGTTCCCCGGGCTTGGTTGGTGTGTATTCATCCTTCTTCTGGCGGCCGGGCCGCCGGGTAACGGTCTCGCTCGCAGGCTCGCTGCGACCGACCCGGTCGTTCCCGGCCTTGGTGGTTGCATATCAGTTCTTCTTCCGGCCCGGGGCCGCCGGGTAACGATCTCGCTCGCAGGCTCGCTGCGACCGACCCGGTCGTTCCCGGCCTCAGTAGGGTGAAATTCAGGGGGCGATGGAAGGGGTTTCCGTGTCGCGCGGTAGGGGGAGCGAAGGTAAAATCGGGATATGGCGAACTACATGTTGAAGCTGGCGTACGACGGCACCGCTTACAAGGGTTTCCAGGTGCAACCGGGACTACCCACCGTGCAGAGGACGCTCGAGGAGGCTCTCGCGCGCGTCGCGAAGCGCTACTCGCCGCTCTACGCGGCGGGAAGGACAGACGCGGGGGTGCACGCAAGGGGACAGGTGGTGAACTTCCACGCGGAGCTGCGCGTGGAGGTCGCCAGGCTGGCACGCGCACTTAACTCCCTCCTGCCGGACGACATCGCCGTTGTCTCCTGTAGGGAGGTGAGGGAGGAATTCCACGCGCGCAGGGATGCCGTAGCGCGTTCGTACTCCTATTATTTCCATACGGGTGAACATCCTTCACCCTTTCACCGCCTTTACGCGCTGCACGTTGGCGGGTCCCTCGACGAGAAGGGGATGGGGGAGGCCCTGCGGTCCATAGTCGGCGTACACGACTTCGCTTCGTTCTGCCGACGGGAGGAGGGGAGGTCCACCATCCGCGAGGTTTACGAGTCTGAGGTCGTACGCGATGGTGAGCTCCTGCGCGTGCGCGTGAAGGCCAACGCCTTCGCATGGATGATGATGCGCATGCTCTGCGGGAGCCTTCTCGAGGTGGGGAAAGGGAGGTGGTCCCCGCAACGCTTCCGCGAGGTCCTGGAGGCTGCCGACAACTCGCTCTCCGGCCCGGTTCTGCCTCCCCACGGCCTCTTTCTCGAGGAGGTCCATTACCCGGACGGCCTCTGATCTCCGACCCGCACCGCGGCGGGAGCAGATTACGGGGGCGTGCGGTCGGGCGGTGCGCTCAGGTCGGAGGCTCGGGCCTCAGGGTGATGAGGGAACGGTAACGCTGCAGGCTCTCCTGTGGGTCGTAACCCACCAGCTCCAGGACCAGCCTGGCGGGAGGAGCGGATCCCTCGCCCACCCATACCCGGCACCTGACCTCGAAGCGCAGGTTGCTGAAATACTCCCAGGCGGGACCGGAAAGGATGTCCTGCGCGCGTGCGGAGGAAAGCTCCAGGAGGTAGACACGGAAGGTCGCGCCGCCGTCCACCTGCACTCCCTCGCTCACGGGATCGCCGTATTCGGTGAGCACCTTCGTGAAGTTGCGGGGGTCATACAGGCGGTTGGGCATGTCCCCGGGATCGATGGCCTTGGTCTCGCCGTTCTCCTTGCTGTAGACGGCGCCTTCCTGGGAAAATATGGTAAGTATCTCCTCGCCGGCTGGCGAGGAACTCAGCACGGAGAGGGAGAATTCGCCGTCTTCCAGGAAGCCCTCGCCCTTCTCGTCCCCGTAGACGGTGTAACCGGAGACGCCTATCCATGTCTGCACCTCCAGTTGGAAACGGTACGCGGCTCTCTCGTGCAGCGCGCGCAGGGAAGCCTCCACCGCCTCCCGCGCCCCTTCCGCCGGTTCGACCGGGGAGCTGCCGCAGCCTCCCGCGTACTGCACTTGCAGGAGGAGCAGGGCAGCGATGAGGGCGGGCGCTGCGGCGCGGAGCAACCGGCTCATCGGGAACGGATCACCGCCAGTATCTCGTCACGTTTCGTCTCCATGAGCTCACGCGTCCTGGCTTCCAGGTTGAGGCGCAACAGTGGTTCGGTGTTTGAAGGGCGCACGTTGAACCACCAGTCGTCGTACTCGACGGTGACGCCGTCCAGGCGGTCGATACGCGCTCCGGCGTGCAGGCGGGCGATCTCGTCCAGCTTGGCGGGGATGTCATCCACCCTGCTGTTGATCTCCCCGGAAGCGTGATACTTCTTGAAAGGCTGCAGGATCTCGGAGAGCGGCCTGCCCTCCAGGCTGACGATCTCCAGCACGAAGAGCGCGGCGATGATGCCGGAATCGGCGCGGTAATTGTCGCGGAAGTAGTAGTGACCCGAGTGCTCCCCGGCGAAGACGGCCCCCGTCTCCGCCATGGTCTGCTTGATGAAGGAATGGCCCACGCGCTCCCGTATGGGGACGCCGCCGCAGGCGCGGATGGTCTCCGGTACGATCCAGCTGTTTATGCAGTTGTAGATGATCTTTTCGCCGGGGTTCTTCTGCAGTATGCGCCTCGCTATCAGGGCGGTGGTCAGGGAGCCGCTCACCGGCTCGCACAGGTCGTCCACCAGGAAGACGCGGTCGGCATCGCCGTCGAAGGCCATGCCCAGGTCAGCCCCGGCCTCCCGTACCCAGTCCTGCAGTAGCTTTATGTTCTCGGGCTCGATGGGGCTGGGCTGGTGGTGCGGAAAGGAACCGTCGAGCTCGAAGCAGTGGGGGATGAGGTCGCATGGAAGATGTTGGAAAAGAGCGGGGAGCACCAGTCCCGCCATGCCGTTTCCGGCATCCGCCACCACCCGCAGGGGTTTGACGGCGGAGACGTCGATGAAGCCGAGGACGTGCTCTATGTAGCGGGGGAGCATGTCCCTCTCCACGACCTCGCCGCGGCTCCGGGAAGCGGGGAGGTCTCCCCCCAGGACCAGGTCCCGGATCTGGGCGATGCCGGTATCCTCGCTGATGGGCCCCGCCTTGCGGCGGCAGAGCTTGAGGCCGTTGTATTCCGCGGGGTTATGGGAGGCGGTGAACATGGCTCCCGGGAGATCGAGCTCTCCGGAGGCGTAGTAGAGCATGTCGGTGGAACAGAGGCCTATGTCCACCACGTCCGCCCCCTGCCTCGTTGCGCCCTCGATGAAGGCCCGCGAGAGGGAGGGGGAGGACAGGCGCATGTCCCTTCCCACCAGGATCCTGTCCTCCTCGAGGAAGGTGACGAAAGCCCTGCCTATAAGGGAAGCCACCTCCTCGTCTATCTCCTCGGGATAGACGCCCCTTATGTCGTATGCCTTGAAAATCGCGGGATCCACGGCTCCCATCGCCTCACCTCCTCCCGGGCATGCTAAAATTTTAGCATGGTTTAACCGCGTAGGCCCCGCGCACCGCGCGCTTTCCCACGGGCGCGGCACCGCTGCGGCACGGAAGGGGGGTATTGATTGGCCGGTACGGAGATCCTGGATGACCTGGTGTCGCTCGAGGAAGGAGACCCGGGGGGCATGCTCCCGGCCGTGGAGGCCTTTCCCCGGCAGTGCGCGGATGCCCTGCGGCTTGGCAGGGAGCTGGAGACGGTCCCCTCCGCGGAGGGGTTGGCGAGGGTCGCCTTCCTGGGGATGGGCGGGTCGGCCATCGGGGGTGACGTGCTGCGCGTCCTCCTCGAGGAGGCCACGGGACTTTCCATGAGCGTACACCGCTCCTACCGCCTGCCGGTGACGCTGGGGTCGGACACCCTGGCCGTGGTGGCCAGCTATTCCGGCAACACCGAGGAGACCATCTCCGCTTTCGAGGACGCCCTCTACCTGGGGTGCCGCGTCCTGGCGGTCACATCGGGGGGGGAGCTCCTGAAGCGGGCCCGCGTTTCCGGCCTGCCCTGCCTGGTCATCCCCGCCGGGCTGCAGCCGCGCGCCGCCCTGGGATACCTTTCGCTGGCTGCGGCGGCGGTGATGGAGCGCATGGGGCTGCTGCAGGGTTTCGTGAAGGTTGCCAGCGAAACGGTTTCTTGCCTGGAGGACAAGGCTGAAGAGTGGGGGCGCATCTCCGTTACCGGCAAGAACTTCGCCAAGCAGCTCGCCCGCCGCCTGGTGGGCAGGGTGCCCGTGGTCTACGGGACGGAAAGCCTCCTGGGGGTGGCGGCGTACCGCTGGAAATGCCAGTTCAACGAGAACGCCAAGGTGCCGGCGTTCTGCCACGTCCTTCCCGAGATGAACCACAACGAGATAGTGGGCTGGCACGAGCTGAACGACGTCACGCGCCGCGCGGAGGCCATATTCCTCCTCGAGGAGGACGACGACCCGCGTATCGCCAGGCGGGTGGAGGTCACGGCGGAGCTCCTGCGGGACAGGGTGGGAGGGGTCACCGTGATACGCGTCGGTGGGCGCACGCGCACGGAGAAGCTCTTCGGCGCCATGTACCTCGGCGATTTCGTCAGCGTCTATCTCGCCCTGCTCAACGGGGTGGACCCTACCCCGGTGGAGAGCATAGCCCTGCTCAAGGAGCGCATGGCGCGGGAGGAGCGTGGGGAACCCGGGGAGGACGGTAGCGGCATTGGCGGCGGTGAGGGGGTGTGAGGGTCATGCCCGCGGGGTGGGAGAGGGCGATGGACGGGGCGGACGGCGACCGGCCGGTGGGAAGGTCCGATGGGAAGTGATGGAAAGGCGTGAAGAGGCGGCTGTTGAACGCGTGACCTCCCTGTGCGTTGAGGCGGGGATACCCCGCTTGCGCGCGGCGGTGGTGCTGGGGAGCGGCCTGGGGGATGCCGTGCCCGGGCTCGACGGGGCCGTGGAGATACCCTTCTCGGAGATACCAGGCTGGCCCGAGGCGGGGGTGCCGGGGCACGCGGGAACGCTTCTCGCCGGCGCGTACCGGGGACGGGGCGTGCTGGTGCAGCGCGGGAGGCCGCATTATTACCAGGGTCTGGAAATGGATGAAGTCACCTTCCCGGTGCGCGTGATGGCCGGGCTCGGCGTGGAGAGGATCTTACTCTGCAACGCCGCCGGTGCCCTCAACCCCGCGTTCGAGCGCGGTTACCACATGCTGGTTAGGGACCACATCAACCTCATGGGGGTGAATCCCCTGCGGGGCATGCGGGATGCCGACGGCAACCCGGCCTTCCTCGACGTCTCCTCCCTCTACGACGCGGAGGCGGGCGACCATCTCATGGCAAGGGCCCCCTCGGCCGCCTGGCCCCTTGCGGAGGGGGTGCTGGTGGCGGTCTCCGGGCCCTCCTACGAGACGGGCGCCGAGTTACGCTTCCTGCGCCTCATCGGGGGCGACGCGGTGTCCATGAGCCTGGTCCCCGAGGCCCTGGTGGCGCGTTTCCTGGGAATGTCGGTGACGGGGGTGAGCGTCATCACCAACGCCTGGGACCTGCGCAGGCCCCATCCCATGACGCACGAGGACGTCCTGAGGACGGCGGAAGAAGCGGTTCCCGTCCTCAGGGATATCATCGCCGCCTGGCTCGACCTGCAGGGCCAGCCGTTTTCTTGACAGGGGACGAGGAGGGCCACTATCATTAGTGTTTGTCGTGCGACAAAAAGAACGAGGTCAGTGAGGCGATGAAGACCTACAGCGTGAAGCAGGCGGACATAGCACGCGACTGGTACCTGGTGGACGCCGAGGGCGTGGTCCTGGGAAGGCTGGCCAGTGAGCTGGCCAAGATCCTCAAGGGGAAGAACAAGCCCATGTACTCGCCCCACCTGGACGTGGGCGATCACGTGGTGGTGGTGAACGCGGACAAGGTCGTCCTGACCGGGGACAAGGCGGAAAAGAAGAAGTACTACCGGCATTCGGGTTACCCGGGAGGGCTGCGCGAGATCTCCTACGGCGCCCTCATGCGCGACAAACCCGAGCTGGTGGTGGAGAAAGCCGTGAGGGGTATGCTTCCCAAGAACAGGCTCGGCAGGTCCATGCTCAAGAAGCTGCACGTGTACGCGGGACCGCATCATCCCCACCAGGCGCAGAAACCGCGAAGCCTGGACCTGCGGGGCTGAAGACCGGAAGGCAGGTGGAGATTTGCCGCAACATCTGGGTTACGGGACGGGAAGGCGCAAGGAGGCCGTAGCCAGGGTATGGCTTTACCCCGGCGAGGGCGAGTTCGTGATCAACGGGCGCAGCCTGGAAGAATATTTCCCGCGCCAGACCCTGCGCGACCAGGTCATGGAGTCGCTGGGCGTGGCGGGGAGCGTGGGTAGGTACCGCGTCGTGGCCACCATCAGGGGAGGCGGTATATCCGGGCAGGCGGGAGCCCTGCGCCACGGCATCGCCAGGGCCCTGGTGGACTGCGACGACACCCTCCGTTCGGAACTGAAGAAGGCCGGGCTCCTGCGGCGCGACCCGCGCATGAAGGAGCGCAAGAAGTACGGCCTTAAGAAAGCCCGCAAGCGGCCCCAGTTCTCCAAGCGCTGATATCCTCCTGGGACGGCCGGGGATCCCTTTATCCTTTTACGGCTGGGGAAAGGTCTTTTTACGCGTCTAGCGCAGGGAAAAGGTCGAGAGGCCAGGGGCCGCGGGGAAAGGCTACGAGGCCTTGCCCACCGCAACCGGAGACGGGACTCCCGGGCCCGTGCCGTGCCCCAAACACGAGTTACCCCCGGGGTTGCTGACGCCCGTGAGGGAGTGGCCGGGGAACCGGGAGGCAGGTCGCGGGCGTCCCTGCAGCGTACTTTTCCTTGAAGCCCCGGAAGGCGGGGTGATATAGTCCATGTGAGGGGAAAGCGGGAGCACGGTATGAAGGCGAGGAAAAGAGGCGGACCCCGGCTTTTCGGCACCGACGGCGTGAGGGGGAAGGTCAACAGCGAGCTTACTCCCGAGCTGGCCTTGCGCCTGGGCTGCGCGGCCGTGCAGGTCCTCGCCAGGGAAAACCCCCGCCCCCTGCTGCTCATCGGCCGGGATACCCGCATCTCGGGCGGGATGCTGGAGGCGGCCATGGTGGCGGGCATCTGCTCCAGCGGCGGCCGGGTGGAGTTGCTGGGAGTCGTTCCCACGCCAGCCGTGGCCTGCCTGGTCAGGAGCAGGAGTGCGGACGCCGGGGTGATGATCTCGGCCTCCCACAACCCCGCCGGCGACAACGGCATCAAGTTCTTTCACCGCGATGGCTTCAAGCTCCCCGACGATGTCGAGGACGAGATGGAGCGGCTGGTGGAGGACGCACGCATCCCGGGCCGTCCCAGGGGCGACGCGGTGGGCGTTTACCGCCAGGTGCCGGAGGCGGAGGAGGAGTACCTGCGCCACCTGCTCTCCATCACCCGACCGGACCTTTCCTCCCTGCGCATCGTGGTGGACAGCGCCCACGGCGCGGCGTACCGCGTTGCACCCAGGCTGCTGGAATCCCTGGGGGCCGAGGTCATATCCATCAACGCCTCACCCGACGGCCTGAACATCAACCGGGAGTGCGGTTCCACCCACTGCGACGGGCTGCAGAGGGAGGTGGTGGAGAGAGGGGCCCACCTGGGCCTGGCGTTCGACGGCGACGCGGACAGGCTGATAGCCGTAGACGAGGAAGGCCGCGTGGTGGACGGGGACTTCATCCTGGCCATCTGCGCCCTGCGCATGAAGGACAAGGGAATACTGAAGAGAAGCGCCGTTGTGACCACGGTCATGGCCAACCTGGGCTTTCACCGCGCCATGCGAAGGGCGGGCATAGAGGTACACGTCACCGATGTCGGGGACCGCTACGTGCTGGAGAGGATGCTCGGCGAGGGGAACAACCTCGGGGGGGAACAGTCGGGCCATCTCATTTTCCTCGACCACACCACCACCGGCGACGGGCTGGTCACCGCCCTCATGCTCGCGGAAGCCCTTGTCGAGCACGGAGGGACCCTCTCCTCGCTGGCGCGCGTGATGGAGAAGGTGCCGCAGCTCCTGATCAACGTCCCGGTCAAGGAAAAGGAAGGCCTGTTGGAGAACAAGCGCATAGCGGAGGCCCTGCATGCCTGGGAAGAGAGGCTGGGGGACGAGGGCCGCGTGCTGCTGCGGCCTTCGGGAACGGAGCCCGTGGTCAGGGTCATGGTGGAAGCCCTCAGTGGGGAGACCGCGGAAAGGGCGGCCCGCGAACTGGCGGAGCTCGTGGGGAAGGAGATGGGCTGATTTGTGCGGCATAATCGGTTACGTGGGGAAGAAGCCCGTTGCGCAGACCCTTTTCCAGGGACTGCGCAGGCTGGAATACCGTGGCTATGACTCCGCGGGGATAGCGGTGTATGACCGCGGGGGGATCAGGATGCTCAAGCGCAAGGGGAACCTCGATCAGATGGAGCCCCTCCTGCCGCGGTTTCCGGACCGCGGGGGCACGGGGGTCGCCCACACGCGGTGGGCTACTCACGGCCCGCCTTCCATGGAAAACGCCCACCCCCACGTTGATTGCCGGGGAGAGATCGCCGTCGTGCACAACGGGATCATCGAGAATTACCAGGAGCTGCGCGAGGAGCTCCTCTCGCGGGGACACCAGTTCCGTTCCGGCACGGACTCGGAGATCATCGCCCACCTGGTGGAGGAACATTACGGGGGAGACCTCGTGGAGGCGGTGCGCGCGGCCGTTCCACGCCTGCAGGGCTCCTATGCCCTGGTCTTCATGAGTTCCCGGGAACCCGGGGTCCTGGTGGGCGTGCGCAAGGACAGCCCACTCCTATTGGGAGTGGGCAAAGAGGAGAATTTCCTGGCTTCCGCTACCCTGGCCTTCCTGGATCACACGCGCAGGGCCGTGGCCCTGGAGAACGGCGACGTGGTCAGGGTGACCGACAGGGGCTGGCGCCTGCTGGACGAGAGCGGCAAGGCGATCACCCGGGATTCTTACATCATTCCCTACGACGTCTCCTCGGTGGAAAAGGGCGGTTACGCAGACTTCATGCTCAAGGAGATATACGAGCAGCCGCAAGCCTGGCTGGACACGTTGCGGGGCAGGTTGACCAGGTCGGGAAGGTTACGCATTGAGGAGTTGGAGGACGTGAGCTTCGATTTCAAGGATATACGGAGGCTCATCTTCGTCTCCTGCGGGACTTCCTACCACGCCTCCCTCCTGGGTCGCTACATAATAGAGGGGTGGATGGACATCCCGGTGGAGGTGGACATCGCCTCGGAGTTCTTTTACCGGGAGCCGCGCCTGGACCCCCACTGCCTGGTGGTGGCGGTGAGCCAGTCCGGGGAGACGGCGGACACCATGAGCGCGGTGCGCTGGGCAAAGCAATGCGGTGCCCCCGCGATTTCCATCGTCAACGTGGTGGGCAGCATGATGGCCAGGGAGTCGGACGGCGTTATCTACACCCATGCCGGGCCGGAGATCGGCGTGGCGGCCACCAAGACCTTCCTGGCGCAGATCGCCGCCGTCTACCTCCTGGGTTTCTACCTGGGCCAGGAGCGGAAACTGCTGGAGGCCGACTTCGTCCGCGACAACTTCGCCAAGCTGGAATCCATGGCCGCCTGCATAGAGGAGGTCCTGCAGGACACTGAGACGGTGGAGCGTTGCGCGGACAGGTACTGCCGCTGCGAGGATTTTCTCTTCCTGGGGCGCAAGATCAATTATCCCATGGCCATGGAGGCGGCCCTGAAGATGAAGGAGATCTCCTACATCCATGCCGAGGGGTACCCGGCCGGGGAGATGAAACACGGACCCATCGCCCTGTTGCACCCCGGTTTCCCGGTGGTGGCCATCGTCCCCCGGGATTCCGTGTACGGGAAGATGCGCGGCAACATCGAGGAGGTGAAGGCAAGGGGGGCCCCGGTGATCGCCGTGGCCACGCGGGGGGACCGCGAGGTGGAGGCGTGCTGCGAGGAGACCATCTTCGTGCCCGAGGTCGAGGCATGTTTCAGCCCGGTGGTAGTCGCGCCCGCGGTGCAGCTCTTCGCCTACCACGTGGCCAAGCTGCGGGGGTGCAACGTCGATCAGCCTCGCAACCTGGCCAAGACGGTGACCGTGGAGTGAGTAAGGGAAACGGCACGCGCGCCTGCGGGGAAGGGGGGCAAGGCGTGTTAGCGGCGTTCTCGATACCGAGAAAGGAAAGATGGACATCCTGGGTATAGGCGTCGACGTGGTGGAGGTGGCCAGGATAGAACGGGCCATGGCGCGGCACGAGGGCTTCGTGCCGCGCCTTTTCACTCCCCGCGAGAGGGAGAGGTGCGAGGACTGCTCCCGACCGGCCCGGCGCTACGCGGCGTGTTTCGCCGCCAAGGAGGCGGCATACAAGGCCCTGGGCGCCGGGGCGCGCGGTTTTTCCTGGCGGGAGGTGGAGCTCCTGGCGGACGGCGAGGGGCGTCCTTTCCTGGTGCTTTCGGGAAGGACGCGGGAAACGGCCCGCCGCCTCGGGGTGGAGCGCGTGCTGGTGAGCATCTCCCATACCGGGGAGCTGGCGGTGGCCTTCGCGCAGGCGGTGGGGGAGGGGGCGTCATGTTGAGGGTGGTCTATCCGCAGGAGATGGCGGAGCTGGACCGCGCGGCCATGGAGGCGGGAACCCCCTCCCTGCAGCTCATGGAAAATGCTGGAAGGTCCGTGGCGGAGCAGGCCAGGGACATGCTGGGGGGCATCTGCAGCGGGCGCCGCATCGTGGTGGCGGCCGCGAAGGGGAACAACGGGGGGGACGGCCTGGTGGCGGCGCGCTACCTCGCCTCCTGGGGGGCCGCGGTGCGCGTCTTCCTGCTGGGCGACCCCGAAGAGCTGAGCCCCGACGCGTCCACCAACTATCGGCGTTACCGCGAGGAAGGGGGAGAGGTGACGGTAGGCGGGGCGGAGGCGCTGGCCGAGGGACTGCGCGGGGCCGACCTGGTGATAGACGCCCTCTTCGGTTTCGGCTTCCGCGGCAGCGCGAAAGGGGAGTTCGCGGCGGCCATCGAGGCGGTGAACGCGTGTCCCGCCCCCGTGCTCTCGGTGGACATCCCGTCCGGCGTGGACGCGGCCACGGGCGAGGTGAGGGGCCCCGCGGTGCAGGCACAGCGCACGGTGACCCTGGCCTGGCCCAAGGCCGGCCTCTTCCTCTACCCGGGCGCGGAGAGGGTGGGGGAGATGGTCGTGGCGGACATAGGCATACCCGCGCACCTTTTGCAGGAGGTGGTGAAGAGCGACATCCACCTGCTGGAGGAGGGCGACGTGGCGGAGATGATCCCTCCCCTTTCTCCCCACGCGCACAAGGGGCAGCGGGGGAGGGTGCTGGTGGCGGCGGGGTCGCTGGGCCTCACCGGCGCCGCCGCCCTCGCTTCGCGGGCGGCACTGAGGGCGGGGGCCGGGGTGGTCACCCTGGGCATAGCGGCGGGCCTCAATGCCGTCATGGAGGTGAAGCTGACCGAGGTTATGACCCTGCCGCTTCCCGACGAGGATGGGAAGTGCTTGAGCCGCGAGGCGGCGGCAAGGGTGCTGGAGGAAGCCGGGCGTTACGACGTCCTCGCGCTGGGGCCGGGGCTGGGAAGGGCTCCGGCCACGGCGGAGATGGTATGGGAAATATTGGAAGGATGGGGGAAGCCCCTTGTGCTCGACGCCGACGGGATAAACTGCGCGGCTGAAAGGCCGCAGTTCCTGCAGCGGAGGGAATACCCTACCGTCATCACCCCACATCCCGGGGAGTTGGGCGGATTGCTGGGAAAAGCGGCGAGCGAGGTACAGGCATCCAGGCTGGAGAGCGCCCTCGCGGCGGCGCGCGCATTCCGCTGCGTGGTGGTGCTCAAGGGCGCCGACACGGTGATCGCCGACCCCTCCGGGAAAGCCGTCTTTCACCACCTGGCGCTTCCCGAGCTGGCCACAGCGGGCAGCGGGGACGTGCTCACGGGATGCATAGCGGCGTTCTGCGCGCGGGGACTGTCTCCCCTGCAGGCGGCGCTGTGCGGCGTCTTCCTGCACGGCAGCGCGGCACGGCTCGCCTGCAGCGTGGTGGGAGGTCTGGGGATGGTGGCGGGGGACATAATCTCCCATCTCCCGCTGGCACTGGCGGGGCTGCGCAGGGGAAAGGAAGGAGGCTTGTGAGAGTGAAAGCGGCGCGGGATATCATGAACACGCGTCCCGTCACCGTGGGCCCCGAGGCCTCGGTCACGGAGATGGCGGCCCTCATGGTGGAGAAACGCATCCGTTGCCTTCCCGTGGTGGACGAGGAGGGCAGGGTGCTGGGCGTGGTGGACGAGGAGGACCTGGTGCACCAGGATGCCCGCGTCCATTTCCCGACCTTCATCCATTTCCTGGAAAGTTACATCTTCCTTCCCTCCTCCCTGAAGCGGTTCGAGAAGGAACTGCGGCAGGCGGTGGGTTCAAAGGCCCGCGAGGTGATGGAGGAGGACATCCCCGCCGTGGACCCCCTGCGGAGCGTGGAGGAGATCGCCACCCTCATGCTGGATAGGGACATGGAATACGTGCTGGTGGTGGAGGAGGGAAGGCTGCTGGGGGTGATCACGCGGGCCGACATCCTGCGCACCATCGCGGAGGGTTGAGGACGTGCGCGCCCTTGCGCCCGGTCGCCTGCGGGTGGACGCCCGCCCTGCCGGCGCCGCGCGGGTGAGGGCGGCGCCGCGGGACGGGGCAGGCGGCGCGGCGCGGGGAAGAAAGGGGGTGGCGGGCACATGAATGCGGAAGTTTTCGATACGGATGTCTTCACGCGGCCCACCCGGCTCGAGATAGACCTGGAGAACATCCGGCACAACGTGCGCGAGTACGTGCGGCTCGCCGGCCCCTCCTGCCAGGTGATGGCGGTGGTCAAGGCCGACGGCTACGGGCACGGCGCGGTGGAGGTGTCACGCGCCGCCCTGCAGGCCGGCGCCTCCCGCCTGGGGGTGGCCCTGGTCGAGGAAGGTGAGGAGTTGCGCGGGGCCGGGCTGCGCGCCCCCGTGCACCTGCTCTTCGAGCCGCCACCGGAGGCGGCGCCCAGGGTGGTCGAGCTCGAGCTCATCCCCACCGTCTACAGCGAGGAATACGCGCGGGCGCTCTCCCGGGCCTGCGCCTCGCGGGGCGCGGTACTGCCCGTTCACCTGAAGGTGGATACCGGCATGCACCGGGTGGGCGTCGCGCCCGGGGAGGCGGTCGCCCTGGCGGAAGCGCTGCGGAACATGCCCGGGCTGGAGCTGGAGGGCGTCTACACCCACCTGGCCATGGCGTCGGTGCCCGGCCACCGGTTCAACGGCGAGCAGCTCCGGGTTTTCGAGGGGGTGCTCGCGGAGCTGCGCCTGCGGGGCATAGAGGTCCCCCTGCGGCACGTGGCCGCCTCGGGCGCCGCGCTATCCCTCCCCTCCTCGCGCATGGACATGATAAGGCTGGGGATCGCCATGTACGGACTGTTGCCCGGAAAGGAATACCGGGGCAAACTGGACCTGCGTCCGGCCCTCTCCCTGCGCACGCGCATCTGCCACGTCTTCAGGGCGCGGGAGGGGGAGGGCGTGAGCTACGGCCTTACCTACCGGTGTCCCCGGGACGGCTGGCTTGCCGTGCTGCCGCTGGGCTACGCGGACGGCCTGGCGCGCGCGCTCTCCAACCGCTGGGAGGTGCTCATCGCGGGCAAGCGGTATCCGCAGGTGGGGGCCATATGCATGGACCTCTGCATGGTTTACCTGGGTGAGGACCGCTACCGGCCCGGAGAGGAGGTGACGGTCATCGGCGGTTGGGGGGAGGAGTCGGTGGGGGTGGAACGCATGGCCGAGCTCCTGGGTACCATAAACTACGAGGTGGTGTGCGACATGGGAAAGCGGGTGCCGCGCCTCTACCTGAACAGGCGGGGGATGAGCGGGAGCACGGAGGAAGATGACGGGGAAGGCGGGTGAGCGGGGAGCGCGTCCCGGGCCGCTCTTTCCCCGCCGCTCCCATGGTGCTGGAGGGTGAAAGGGCGGGAAAAAGGGGCTCGTTTACGGGTCGCGTTCCGGGGTAGGATATAGTTAGGGATGGACGAGATGACCGCCAGCATCCTGCTCAAGGGAAGGCCCGGAAGCGGCAAGACCACCCTGGTGGTCGCGCTCGCAGAGGCCCTCGCGCGCGGGGGATGGAGGGTCTGCGGTTTCGTCACCGAGGAGATCAGGGAGGGCGGGTCGCGTATCGGCTTCAGGGTGAGGGACTTCGACGGCGCAGAGGCCGTCCTCTCCCACGTGTCCTACAGGGGCATGCCCCGCGTGGGCAGGTACGGCGTGGACGTGGCGGCCTTCGAGTCGGTGGCGCTGCCTGCCCTGGAGGAGGGACGCCGGCATGCCGACCTCCTGGTGGTCGACGAGGTGGGGCGCATGGAGACCATCTCCGCCGCCTTTCGCGAGCTCTTCATGGATCTCGCGGAGGGGGAGACACCGCTTCTCGCCACCATTCCCTGCCGCGGAGACCCCTACATACTCGCACTGCTCGAGATACCCGGCGTTGACGTTTTCGAGGTCACGGCTAAAAACCGCTGCGCACTCGGGGAGGTGATTGAGGGGAGGCTTAAAGACGTCTTGAGCGCGAGGAAGTTCTCCGGAGAGCTTGAAGGAGGAATCAGGTCATGAAAATCTGTCCTTCCTGCTACGCCGTCTGCGTGGACCAGAAATGGGCTTTCGACGAGGCGAAGCGCGAGAAAGCCATGAAAGGGAACGGTTGGGAGAAACAACTGTGCCCGGGCTGCGATCGGGTGGCCAGGGGCAAGGTGGACGGCGTGGTTTACCTTAGGGGGGACTTCCTGAAGGTGCACAGGGATGAGGCGAAGAACCTCATCCGTAGCGTGGCGGAGAAGAAGCTGCGCAAGAACATCGCCGCCCGCATCTACCATATCGAGGAGAAGGGCGACGAGATAATCATCGAGACCACCGACAGGGCCCTGGCGGAGCGGCTGGGCAAGGAGTTCGAGCGGGCCTATTCGGGACACCTGGACATCCAGTGGCAGCCGGGCAGCGCTTTCGCGCGCGTCTACTGGACGCGCGACCACTGAGGGCGCCCGCCGGCGTGATGCGGGCGTCTCCGCGGCGCCGCGGCGCGTTCATGCCGGGAGGGACGGACGCCGTTCCGGGATGCAGCGGTGCCTTGCAGCGCCGGGCGTGGTGCGGTTGCTGAAAGGCGGTGCAGCGGGACCGCATCCCATGTTCGTCGCGTGTTGTATAATGCCCTTGCCGGCGCAGCCTTCCGGCGCGGGGCACCGCCCCAGACCGCGGCGAACGGGCCGCGGCGCCGCAGCGGGTGATGCAGCCGCGTGGCCCCGTTGTCGGGGAGTCCGGCGTGCGGTTGCCGGAGGATGCCCCGGCATGGAGCTTTTCCTCGGCCTTTCACTACCTGGAGCGCGCATGGACGGTAACGCCGGGAGCCTGGCGGAAGATGCGCGGGGAGCGGGGCTTCCCGCTTCCTTTTCCCTCCGCGTGCTGGCCCGCGACGACGGCTTCCTGGAGGAGCTGCTCGGCTTCCTCGCCTCCCTGCATCCCGGTATGTACCTGGTGGGGGGATACCTGCGCGATTACTTCCTGGGAGCGGTGTCCGACGACGTCGATTTCATCGTGCGGGGCGACCCGGCGGCCGTGGCCGCCCGGGTGGCGGAGAAGTATCATGGTAAGTTTTTCCGCCTGAAGGGTGAGGAGTTCACCTGCCGGGTGGTGATCGATGAGGCGGGGCGAAGGCGCACCGTCGACCTCTCTCCTTTGCGCGGTTTCGGCATCGAGACCGACCTTTCCATGCGCGACTTCACCGTCAACGCCATGGCGGTGGAGGTGGACAGGCTGGTGGCGGAGGGCGCCATCCTCCTGCCGCGCGACCTAGTGGACAAGCACTACGGGTGGCGCGACCTCTCGCAGGGGATCCTGCGCGAATGCCACAACGAGACCTTCCTTTCTGACCCCGTGCGCCTGGTGAGGGCCCTGCGTTTCCATCACGTCCTGGGTATGAGGTTCGAGGAACGCACCCTCAACCACCTGAAGAAGTACGCCTTCCTCGTGGCAAGGGTGCCGGGCGAGCGCACGGCGGCGGAACTCCTGGAGACCCTCCGCCACGAGGGCACCTCGCGCGTCTTCGCCGACATGGCCTCCACCGGTCTCATGCAGCATCTCTTCCCCGAGCTGGTAGGGACGGTGGGCCTGGAACAGAACGCCTACCACCACCTGGACGTCTGGTCGCACACCCTCCTCACCCTGGACGAGCTCGACGGCCTCCTGCGCGCTCCGGCGGGCGTGTACCCGGACCACGCCGACGTCATGGCGGAGAGGATGGGAAGGCGTCTCCAGGACCTCTATCCGCGTGCGGCCTTCCTGCGCCTCGCGGCCCTTTACCACGACGCGGGCAAGGTGGAGACCTTCTCGCGCGACGAGACGGGGCGCATACACTTCCACGGCCACCAGGAGAGGAGCAGGGAGGCGGTGCTGCGGCTGTCCGAACGCCTGCGGCTCTCCCGCCGGGCGAGGGATTACCTGGCGGCGACGGTGGGGAGACATATGGATATAGGCCTTTCCTGCAAGGAGGACGTGTCGCCGCGCCGCCTGCGCAGGATGGTGGCCCGCCTGGGGGAGGAGCTGCCCGACGTCGTGCTCCTCTCCACCGCCGACCGCTTCGCCACGAGGGGGTCGCTGACCACGGAGGAGAGCCTGGACCGCTACGTGGAGGTGTGCCGCGCGCTTTTGCGGGAGTATCGGCGCGAGGAGGAGTTGCCGCCGTTGCTGCGCGGGAGGGACCTCCTGGAGGAACTGGGCATGCACCAGGGGCCGGTGGTGGGGGAGATACTGAGAGAGGTGCGGGCGGCCCAGATGGAGGGCAGGGTGAGGAGCCGGGAGGAGGCCCTGGAGCTGGCCGGGAAGCTCTTGGCTTCCGGGTCGTGCGCTCCGCGGGCGGAGGAAGGAGGGCGCGCGTCGTACGGGTGCTTACCGCGGGAGGACGGAGAGGGGGAACGAGGGCCATGACGGAGACCATAGATGGTGTGCGGATAGGACATGCCGGGGACCCGGTGGGCCTGACCGGCTGCACGGTGGTACTCCTGCCCCCCGGCAGCAGGGGCGGGGTGGAGGTGAGGGGCGGCGCCCCGGGCACGCGGGAGACGGACCTCCTCCGCCCCGCGAACCTGGTGGAGGAGGTGCACGCCTTCCTCATCGCCGGGGGCAGCGCCTTCGGGCTGGCGGCGTCCCTCGGGGTGGTGCGCTACCTGGAGGAGCGGGGCATAGGGTATGACACCGGGGTGGCGCGCGTTCCCATCGTCCCCGCCGGCGTGCTCTTCGACCTGGGTGTGGGGGACGCGGGAGCGCGCCCCGACGAGGAGATGGGCTACCGCGCGTGCCTGGACGCCTGCGAGGATTACGGGCGGCAGGGGAACGTGGGCGCGGGCACGGGAGCCACGGTGGGGAAGATGCTTGGATACGCGCACTGCACCAAGAGCGGCCTGGGCGCCGCCTTCTGCGAGGAGGGCGGGGTGAAGATACTGGCCCTGGCGGCGGTCAACGCCCTCGGCGAGGTGGTGGACGAGAGGGGTGAGGTGATGGCCGGGGTGCGCCTGCCTGAAGGAGGCTTCGCCTCCAGCGAGGCCCTCATGCGCTCGGCACTCGGGGCGGGTGGAGGCGGCGGGTTCGGCGGCGGGGCTTCGCCCCTGGTCAACACCACGCTGGCGGTCGTCGTCACCAACGCCGCTCTCTCCAAAACAGACGTCAACTGGGTGGCCCAGAGGGGCCACAACGGGCTGGCGCGCGCCATACGCCCCAGCCACACCAGGCTGGACGGCGACCTGGTCTTCGCCGCCGCCACGGGGGAGGTGCCCGCTTCCCCCGACCTGGTGGGGGCGGTGGCTGCGGCGCTACTGGCGGAAGCGGTGCGTAACGCCGTGCGTTACGCGGAAGGGGTGGCGGGTATCCCGGCCTACCGAGACCTCTTGAAAGGCTCGTGAAAGGCTCGTGAAAGGGACGGCGTGAGGAGGTGGCGTTGGCATGGACGTCTTAGAGGCCATGGAGCGAAGACACAGCGTGCGCTCCTTCGACGCCTCGCGCGAGGTGCCGGAGGACCTGGTCGATGAGGTGCTGCGCTGCGCCTGCCTGGCGCCGTCCGCGGGCAACGTGCAGCCGTGGCGTTTCCTGGTGGTGCGGGACGGCAGGATGAAGGAGGCCCTGGCCGCCGCGGCGCTGGGGCAGCGCTTCGTGGCCCAGGCGCCGGTGGTCGTCGTGGTCTGCGCCGACCTGGAGGCCCACGCCCGCAGCTACGGGAAACGGGGAGTGGAGCTCTATTCCATCCAGGACACGGCCGCCGCCGTGCAGAACATGCTCCTCGCGGCCACCGCACTGGGGCTCGGTACCTGCTGGGTGGGAGCCTTCCGGGAGGAAGAGGCGGCGCGGGCCCTGGGGCTTCCGGCGCACCTGCGGCCCCTGGCCCTCGTCCCCATGGGCTACGCGACGCATGAGGGTTCCCAGCCGCGCAAGGTGCCCCACGCCCGCCTCACCACCTACCTGTAGTGGAGGTAGCTTCCCGGGCTGGCAGGAGGTACCCCTCCGGCGTCTCGTTCACCTCATCCCGGAGAAAGCGCCACGGATACGCTCGCCATGTCTCCTGTACGTATGCTCGACCGTCAAGCCCGCAATCCCGTGTGAGATCCCGCCGTCCAAGACGGAGGACCGCACTCCGCTTCCCGGAGGGATGGATGAAGCGTCGGTTTTCCCCCGCCTTGATCCCTCGCGGCCTCACAAGACCGCCAGCCTCACTCCATAAGGCCCCGCCCACGGTGCCCGGTAACCTCCCGCTTGGGGACACATCCGGCAATGGACTACCGTTTCAAGGACCGGGTCTGCGTCTTCTGCATGAACCCCGGGCGACGCCTGCTTCAGGCACCTGGCGTCCCAGTCGACCGAACCGAGGAAACCCCCTGGAAGGTCACCTTTACTGTCCGCCGCTTGTTCGTGTCCCGGCGACTTCTCTCGCCGCCGTCATCGCACGTTGTGGTTGACAACCGTCCCCGTCCACCGTCGTACCGCGTTGCGGCCGGGTGCGGCCGTGTGTTCGCTTGCGTTGGTGTCGTACGTGAGGGATAATCTTCACTACAACCCTCAGCAAGGTGGTTGCGTCACCCGAAGAGCCTCCAATCGCTTCTGGCCGGTCACCCGGAAAGGGTTCGGGGTCGGAAAATGGCGAGAGCCTTATGTTCAATCGAGCCGATGAGGTGTAGGAGATAGTCGCTAGAAGGGAGCGCAGCAAGGGAGGGACCGGGAGATGACACTCCGGGCTGACGTCAAGAAGGACCCGCGCGGGAGGAAGCCTCGCGTGGCGGAGAGTTCGTTTCTGGATCCCACCGCCCAGGTCATCGGGGACGTGGTCATAGGCGATGAGGTTTTCGTGGGGCCCGGTGCGGTCATAAGGGCGGACGAGCCCGGAAGCACGATAGTGATAGGCGACCGGTGCAACGTCCAGGACCGGGTCATCATCCATGCCCTCGAGGGCTCAACGGTGAAGTTGGGGCCGGAGACCTCCCTCGCCCACGGATGCATCGTGCACGGGCCCTGCGAGATCGGGGCCGGTTGTTTCGTAGGTTTCGGGTCCGTGGTCTTCAAGGCCTCCCTGGGCGACGGCACGTTTGTGGGGCACCTGGCGGTGGTCGAGGGGGTGGAGATCAGCGCGGGGAGGAGGGTAGGGCCAGGCTGCATCGTCGACTCGCCGGAAAAGGCGGGGAAGCTGGGGATATGTGGGGAAGAGGAGAGGGAATTCGTGGGGAAAGTCGTGGGTATGAACCTGCTGTTGCTGAGGGGATACAGGGAGATGGCCGAGGGCTGACGGATAAGGCGGCACCGTTACCGGCAAGGGCGGCAGGTCGTGACCCGGGTCAGCGGGGGAAGCCGGTCGATGACGCCCCGAACGCCTGGTTTAGTCGAAGAGGGGGTATACCCCGGGATGGCGGGAGGGACCGGGAGGCGGTCGAAGTCTCCAGGTTTGAACGCCATGCGGGTCGCCTATCCGCCGATGGTTGTCGACAGCGGAATGACCTGGTAGTGGAAAGGAGGGCCGATGGATGGGAAGCGTGAAGGACCTGGTGGTTTTGGAGGCTCCATCCGGTGACAGGCTGGGCAGGGGGCGGTTCCGTTTCTCGGATCGCTACTCGGTCTTCGACTGGGGCGAGATGCCCGACCATATCGAGGGGAAAGGAGCGGCCCTATGCCTCATGGGGGCCTGCTTCTTCGAGAAGCTCGAGGCCACGGGGATGGCTACCCACTACCTCGGCGTGGTGGGCCGGGACGGCGTGGCGCGGCGCCTGGAGGATCTGGATGGGCCCGCGGACACCATGGAGATAAGGCTGGTCCGGGTGATCGAGCCCGAAACGGTCGGCGACGGCTACGATTACTCGGCCTACCGAGCGGAAAGGGGCAACTTCCTCATCCCCCTGGAGGTGATCTACCGCAATTCCCTGCCCGAGGGGTCCAGTGTTTTCAAGCGCCTGGAGGAGGGGAGCCTGAGGATAGAAGACCTGGGCCTTGAATCACTCCCCGTTCCGGGGGAGCGGCTCGAAAGACCAGTCCTGGACGTGTCCACCAAGCTGGAAGCGACGGACAGATACCTGGGATGGGAGGAGGCGGGAAAGATCTCCGGCCTTTCCTCAGAGGAGCTCCGGGAGCTGAAGGAGGCCGCCCTGCGGATCAACGAGCTCATCACGCGGACCGTGGAACCCCTGGGACTGGAGAACCAGGACGGCAAGGTGGAGTTCGCCTTCGACGAGGAACGGAGGCTCATGCTGGTGGACGTCCTGGGCACGCCGGACGAGTGCCGTTTCGAGTACCGGGGCATGCCGGTGAGCAAGGAGGTAGCTCGTATCTTCTATCGGAACACGGAGTGGGCCCGGGAGGTCGAGGAGGCCAAGAAGACTGACCGGCTGGGATGGAAGGGCCTGGTGCGACAGAAGCCGCCTCCCCTTCCCGCGAGGATGAAGGAGCTGCTCTCCCTGCTCTACAAGAGTTGTTGCGAGGGCATGACCGGGAAGCGTTTCTTCGGCGCGCCGCCTCTCGAGGAGATCCTCGCCGAGCTCGGCGGTTTGATCGAGGGGTGATCACGTTCCCGCCGGGTGGCATCCCGGTCTGATGGCCTGGCGGAGAAGGGATACGTGTACGAACCGCGATAAGAGGTTGTACCGTTTCGCTGATCTTCAAGAGCGTCGGCCCTCCTTGTCAAAGAACGGCCTTCCGGGGGGTTCTTACATGAGCTCATGGGCACGACCTGCTCGACCGTCTCAGGTCATGACGGAACGGGCCGGGTAAAGGCGGGTGCCCATGGATTAGCCGCGATGGAGCGCCATTATACATACATACCATAATATGGTAATTACCGTGTTAGGACCGCCCTCGGTGGGCTTGATAGAAGGAGCGGACGGCGGCGATGACCGCGTCCTGCTCGTCGTCCGTGAGGTAGGGGTAGAGGGGGAGGGAGAGCACCTCGCGGGCCGCGCGCTCGGCCGCCGGGCAGGGGCGCGAGGAGCCCTCCCGGAAGGGGGGCTGCAGGTGCAGGGGCAGGGGATAGTGCACGGCGGTCTCCACCCCGGCGCGGGCGAGGTGTTCGCGCAGCCCCTCCCGTTCCCGGCAGAGCACCACGAAGAGGTGGAAGCAGTGCTCGTCTCCCCCCGTCCAAGGCGGCAGGCCCAGGGGAAGGTCACGCAGCCCCTCCAGGTAGCGCCGGGCCAGTTCCCTGCGGCGCCGGTTCCACTCCTCGAGCCGCCGCAGCTTCGTGCGCAAGAACGCCGCCTGCAACTCGTCCAGGCGGCTGTTCAGCCCCACCTCCTGCAAGGTGTCGCGATCCCTCCTCCCGTAGTCGCGAAGCATGCGCAGGCGCCGTGCGAGGGAGGGGTCACCGGTCACCACCAGGCCCCCATCCCCGTATGCGCCGAGGTTCTTGGTGGGGTAGAAGCTGAAGCAGCCCGCCGCGCCCCAGGAGCCCGCCATCCTCCCCTCCAGGGAGGCGCCGTGGGCCTGCGCGCAGTCCTCCACCACCACGAGGCCACGGCGTGAGGCGAGCTCCCGCAGGCCCGGCATGTCCGCCATCCTCCCGTAGAGATGCACGGGGATGAGGAAACGCGTGCGCGGCGTGAGCCTTTCCTCCACGCTCGCAGGGTCGATGGTCAGGGTCCCCGGATCCACGTCCGCGAAGACGGGCCGCGCGCCGCAGAGGGAAACGGCCACCGCGGTGGGCGGCGCGGTGAGGGCGGGGACGATGACCTCGTCTCCCGCTCCCGCTCCCAGCGCCCTGAGGGAGAGGAGCAGGGCATCGGTTCCCGAGGCCACGCCCACCCCGTGGGCCATCCCGCAGTATCTGGAAAATTCTTCCTCGAAGGCCAGGACCTCCTCGCCAAGGACGTGGCGTCCGCGACGCAGGAAGTCTTCCAGGTCACCCCGGAGCTCCTCCTCCAACTCCCGGTCCTGGCGGGTGAGGTCGAGGAAGGGTACGCGCCTCACGACGGCGCAAGCCCCTTGCGGTCCAGCACCACTTTGCCCCGCGGGGGGTGGAAGTAGTGGCTGCCGTGCTCACGGTAGAAGGAGACCGTCTCCTCGAGGGCGTCGCGGAAATCACGGCGCGGCCTCCAGCCCAGGGTCTCCTGAAGGAGGGAGGTGTCGAGGATGATATGACCCGGCTCCACGCAGAGGCGCTCGATGGGGAAGGGGATGCATCTCCAGGAACTGCCGGTCAGCTCGCACACCGCGGCGGCCGCCTCGGCCACGGAGAGGCTCGTTCCCGATGCCAGGTTGAAGGCCTTGCCTTCGCAGTCGGGGCACGCCGCCGCCAGCAGGATGGCCTCCACCGCGTCGTCCACGTAGAGGAAGTCCCTTTTCTGCTCCCCGTTCCCGAAGACGCGTATCTCCTCCCCGCAGAGCCCCTGCCTGATGAACCAGTTGAGAAAGCCCTGCCCGTCGTGGAGCATCTGGTGGCGGGGCCCGAAGATGTTGCTCAGCCGCAGGGACGTGTAGCGCAGGCGCCCCTGCTCGTGGAATACGCGGTGGTACTCCTCCACGGCCGTCTTGTGCACACCGTTGATGTCCACCGGCCTCAGGGGGTGCTCCTCGTCCACGGGGAGATAAAGCGGGCTCCCGTACTGGCTGCGGGAACCGGTGTAGACCACGCGGGCCTGGGGGCTCAGCTCGCCCAGGGCGCAGAGGAAGCGGAGCTGGCTCGCGCAGTTCCTTTCCAGGTCCTGGATGGGGTTATGCAGGCTCCCCACGTGACTGATGCAGGCGGCGAGGTTGAAGACCACCTCCTGGTCCACGAGGAAGCTGGATATCTCGTCCACGGCGCCGATGTCCGCCACCACCAGGTTGACCTCATCGAGCACGCCCTTCAGGTTGAAGAGGTTCGCGCCCTGGTCGGGAAAGCAGGCGTCGATGATGGTGACCGCCGCGCCCAGGCGCACCAGCTCGCGCGCGAGGCTGCTGCCCACGAACCCCGCGCCGCCCGTCACCAGCACCCGGCGGCCGCGGTAGAACGCCTCGATCTTTCCATCCATCTCAGAGTCCCCCTTTCCTTGCCAGCCTCCACCATAATGACGCCAAACCGGCCACCATGGCAAGCAGGTTTTTAAGGCGGAAGAACTGGCTCCTGCCCTCGCGGCGCGGGAGGTGGCGCACGGGCGTCTCGGCGAAGCGCGCGCCCCGCGCCTGCAGTCCCTTTACCAGCTCCACGCAGATGGACCCGCCTTCCGAACGCAGGTCGAGGCTCCTGGCCAGGTCTCCCCGCATGAGCCGGAAGTCGCAGTCCACGTCCCGAATGGGCACCAGGAAGAGGCGCCGCACGAAGAAATTGTACGCCTTGCCCAGGAGCACGCGATACCAGGGATCGCTGCGGCTCTCCTTGTAGCCGTTGACGACGTCGGCGGTCCCGCTGAGGGCGTGCAGCCGGCGCAGGTCAGCCACGTCGTACTGGCCGTCGCTGTCGGTGTAGAAGACCCATTGCTTGGCGGACGTCTTGATGCCGCTGCGCAGGGCAGCGCCGTAGCCGCGGTTGCGGTCGTGGCGCACCACTCTCACCTCGGGATAGGCTGCCGCGAGGGAGTCGATGACCGCCCCGGAAGCGTCGGAGCTGCCGTCGTCCACGATGATCACCTCGTAGTCGTCGCAGAGCTCGCGCAGCACCTCGAGGGCTCCGGTCACCACCTCCCCTATGGTGGCGGAATCGTTGTAACAGGGGAAGAAGGCGCTGATGCTCGTGGCCTGCGGCGGGGGGAGGGAGGGCGCCTCGCGGGCTTGCCCGCGTGCTCGTGCGCGCTCCCGCAGCCCCACCAGGAGGAGGAGGGCCAGGAAAGCGAACAGGCTGAGGATGGAGACCGCCGCACCCACCGCCAGGCCCGGCTGCCGGTAGTCGAGGGTCACCAGGTGCTCGCCCGCCGGGAGGTAGAGGGCGGTCAGGAAGCCGTAGGCGGAGAAGAGCCCGCAGGGCCGGCCGTCCACCCTCGCTTCCCAACCCGGGAGGTAGTCCAGCGAGAGGACGAGCACGCAGTCGCCGCCGCTCGTGGTGCGGAAGGAAAGGTGGTCGCCGCCTTCCTCCACGCGATCCACCCTCACCTCTCCCTGCGGCGCCCGCAGCGAGGATATGCGCTCACGCAGCGCGGGGTCGATCTCCTGCGCCAGCAGGACGGCATTTCCCTCCCGGAAGCCGTCCTCCCAGGCTATGTCCACGGCTTCCCTCCAGTCCTCCGCCCACGTGAATTCCCAGGCGGGGAATGCGGGGTAGAGGCTTTCCTCCAGCGTGTAGACGGCGTGCCTACCGTCGCTGTATGCGGCAGGCCAGGGCGTGAGGGGAAATCCGCGACCGTACTCGTCCAACATGCTCACGGCGAGCAGGCGCGTTCCCTCAAGGCTCTCCTGGCAGGCGGTGGTGACCACCAGTTGCTCGCTCCTCCTCAACCTGCACGGAACCCTTACCTCGACGGCCTCGCGTCCCCTGCCGTAACCGGGAGAGCGGAAGCCTATGCGGTCGATGGTGGGCGGGTATTCGTTGTACATCACGGTCAGGGCGCATTCCTCCTCCCCGGCCTCCTTTTCCAGGAGCAGCACGGGCAGCCGCACGACGCGTCCGCCGCTCAGGCAGTCGAGCTTGAGGTAGAGCTTGCCGTGCGCGTCGCGCTCGAGGATGCGGCCGTCCAGGAGGAAACGCAGCTCCTTTCCCGTGAGGGAAGCATCGCAGGCGTAGGAAGACGATCCCAGGCCGCCCGCGATGGAAAACGGGAACCCGAAGTCGTAGGGCACCCCCCTTACGCGCACCAGGTCGGCGTAGAGGGCCTCCACCCCCAGGAGCGCGAAGGCGTTCCGGTCCGGTTGCCGGTCCAGGTAGCCGAGAAAACGGTCGAGGCGGGCCGGGGGGATGGTCGAGAAGCCGAAGGCGTCGGGTATGGAGTAGGGGAGGAGCTGGTTTGACGAGAGGGCGAACTCCCCGCGGTTGATGCCGGGCTCCTTGAGCAACGCCGCCCTCCCGCCCTCCAGGTCCTCCAGGACGTTGATGACCGCCGGCCGGCTCTCTGCCCTGTTCCTGGGAACGGGCTTGAGCACCAGCGATGCGAAGACGAAGGTGTCCAGGAAGGCGACGAGGACCGCCACGCATACCGTGACGCGTCTCGGCCCGCCCTTTCTGCGCGTGTCGGAGAGGAGGAGGAAAAATATGCCGAGCAGGGCGAGGGGAACCAGGAATTCCGTCCTCCAGGTGGTGAAGTAGTCGCAGAGGGAGGAGAGCACGCGTTCCGTGGGGGCCTTCACTCCCGTCAGAAGCGGCCTGGCCACCAGGGCCGCGAAGTCCCTAAAACCCAGGAGGTTACAACGATAAAGCACCGTCAGCAGCGCCAGGCACGCCGTCACTATGCCGGCCGCCAGGGCCCAGCCGCGCACCAGGCGCGAGCGCGCTTCCCCATCCAGCCTTCCCTGGCGCCAGCGGTCCAGCCCCATGGCTCCCAGGAGTAGGACGGAGAGGTTGCAGGTGAGCAGAAAGCGGCTGGGTCCCTTGAGCACGTGGAATCCCGGCAGGCGGTGCAGGAGCGGCCAGAGCAGGCCTTGATTGCCGAGGCTCAACAGGAGGGAAACGACCGCCGTCCAGAAGAAGAAGGCGGCCGGCCAGGCGCGCTCCCTTCGCAGCGCGGCGGGGGCGAAGAGCAGGGGGAGTATACCCACGTAACCGTAGGTCTCCTCGAAGGTCCAGGCTCCCAGGTATCCTCCCTGCGCTATGCCCCGCCCGAAGGAGCGGGGCAGCACCAGACCCAAGAGCTGGAGGGCGGGAAGGTTGCCGGTGTTGGCGAGCGAGCCGGAGAGGCCCCCCGCGCGGTAGGAGTTCCGTACCAGGAAATAACTGGGAAGATTCTGCGCCATGCCCAGCCCCGCCCCCAGGGCGAAGGCGGCGGCCAGCCCCCCGAGGTCGGCCAGGAGGCCCCTGCCGCCCTCGCGTCTCCCGCGGTGATGAAAGATGACGTAGAAGAGCGCCATGACGCCCTCCATGAGCGGGACCATGAGGAAGCCGCCCAGGAACTGCAGGCCGAGCACCCCCCCGGTCAGCAGGAAGAAGGAGAACCTCGCCTCGCCGAGCGCCCTCTCCAGGAGGTAGAGGAAGAGGGGCATCCAGGCGGCGGTGGCCACCGCGTTGGGGTGGACGAGGTGCGCGAGGAGGAACCCGCCCAGCATGAAGGGAAGGGCGGCGAAGAGGGAGGCAGGGCGGCTCAGCCCGAGACGGCGGCAGTAGAGGTAGAGGAAGCCGCCGCCGAGCAGGTAGTGGAAGACCAGGGACCAGGTGAACCCCGTGAGCGAAGGCAGGAGGAAGAAGAGCGGGTTAAAAGGATAGAAGAGCCCCATCTCGCTGTCGGCGAATAGGGGAAACCCGCAGTAGATGCCCGGGCACCAGAAGGAAAGGCCGCCCGTGCGCAGCGCGTGCGAGAGGTAGGTCCAGTTGGGGAGGTAATAGGTCTTTATGTCGGAGAACCACGGCACCCGCTTCAGGAGGATCATGGATTGGAAGAAGAGGAAGACGGCCAGGAACAGGAGGAGCAGGGGCCACGCCCTTTTCCCTTCCTCCCTTACCGGGGTGCGGACAACGTCTTCCATGGCATGGTTACCTTCTCATCGCCTGTCGCGTTCCCGCGAGAACGTGAGAACCGCGCGTAGCGCGCCGCCATCGGGTTCCCGGAAGCCGGGCCCGGGTCGCGGGCGCTGAGGGGCGCGGCCGCATAAATAAGTTAATCCCCGCAGTGCGTTTGGACAAGCGCGCAGGGGAGCCGTTCTCGTGACGCCGACATCGCCGGGGAATCGTCCCCGGCATCACCGCGGACCGACCTCGCCCGGCAGCCCCGTTGCTCGCAGAGGCGGGCTTGCCCGGTTAGACAGCGGGAGAGGGGGCCTGGTTCCCGGACCTGGTTCCCGCGCTGCCCTGCGTCGGGAAGGTGCCACCGCGGTTTTACCTTGCCGGGGAGTACCCGCATGCGGTAATCGAGGGAGGGCGGGACCGTTCCAGGGGGATATCCGCTTGCGCCGGCCGCCCGTCCGCGCATAAAGGGGAAGGGCGTCGGGCGTTGATCGCGTTGATGCGTCTCGTTGCCATGGAGATGCGCGGTGGTTACAATGAGGTCGTGGCGGCGTAAAGGGAAGGTGAGCGAGAATGCCTTTCTACGAATACAAGTGCGAGGAATGCGGCGGGACCTTCGAGCATTTCGCCCGCAACACCGCGGACGTGGCGGAATGCTGCGCTTCCTGCGGCGGCAGGAAGATCAAGAAGCTCTTCTCGACCTTCGGCTTCAAGAGCGGCTCCGCCGCATCCGGCGACTTCCGCTCCTCGGCGGGCTCCTCGGCCTGCAGCACGTGTACCTCGTCCAGCTGCGCGGGATGTTCCGGGTAGGGGGACCATGGCGGGAGACTGGCGCCGGGCGACCACCATCGCGGAGTTGAGGGAAGCGGTCGAGGGCTGCCTTCTCTGCCCCCTGGGAAGGACCCGCACCAACCTGGTGCTGGGGAGCGGGGACGAGGATGCCGAGATCATGTTCGTGGGCGAGGCGCCGGGATATCACGAGGACCGCCAAGGCCTGCCATTCGTGGGCCCGGCGGGGCAGTTCCTGGACCAGCTCCTGCGCTCCATCGGCCTTGAACGCTCACAGGTCTATATCGCCAATACCCTGAAGTGCCGCCCCCCGGACAACCGCGATCCCCTGCCCGAGGAACTGCAGGCCTGCACGCCTTACCTCTTCAAGCAGATCGAGATCATCAGGCCCCGCATCATCTGCACCCTGGGGAACCACGCCACCAGGACGCTGTTGGGGACGAGCACCGGCATCTCCCAGCTGCACGGCAGGCTGGTGCGCAAGGGAGGCCTGGCCTACGTGCCCCTCTTCCACCCCGCGGCGGCCCTGCACAAGCCGCCGCTCAAGGCGGTGCTCATCGAGGACTTCCAGAGGTTGCGGGAGCACCTGGACGAGGAGAGGGCGCGCTGGGAGAGCGAGCCCGAGGCCCTGGAGGAGGTCGCGGAAGTGGCCCCCGAACAGCCCGAGCAGATGGGCCTCTTCTGATCCCATTCCCCATCTTTCCATGAATTCCATAATATACCTATCGGGGCGGTCCCCACGGCGGGCTTCCTTGCGCGCGGGGAGGCAAGCATAATAGGGTAACGGAAGTGGCATGAGGAGAACGCCTGGATGCGCGGGAGGAAAAGCGCGGAGGCACGCGGGAGTAGGGGAAGAGGCATGATGGCGCAGGAGCAGGAGGACGTCCACCTCTCGTTTCTTTTGCGCGGCGAGGAGGCCACCCTTGCCCTGGCAAGGAGGCTGGCGGAGCTGCTGCGCCCCGGCGACGTGGTCCTGCTGGAGGGGGAGCTGGGCGCGGGCAAGACATGCTTCGTCCGGGGGATCGCCGAGGGGCTGGGGGTGAGGGAGCGCGTCCTCAGCCCCACCTTCACGCTGCTGCGCGAGTACGAGGGCAGGTTGCCCCTCTACCACCTCGACGCCTACCGCCTCGAGGGGCCCTGGGATCTCCACGACCTCGGGCTGGAGGAATACCTGGAGGGGCAGGGGGTGCTGGCGGTGGAATGGGCCGACCGCGCGAGGGGGTTCTTCACAGGTGAGCACCTGGATGTCTCGCTCGCCTTCGCGGAGGGCGGGGAGGCGCGCCGTGTCGTCATGCGCCCACGGGGCGATTCCTGGAAGGAGAGGCTTGAGCGCATGGGAGGAGAGGGGCCTTGAGCGGGATGGGGAAGGAGGCGGGAGCGGCGGGCGGCAGGGAACGGGGGCCGTGGCTCCTGGCCTGGGACCTCTCCGGGTCGCGCGGCCTGCTCGTCCTCGAGGGCGCGGGCGCCCTGCTATCCCGCACGCTGGAGGGTGCGGCGGAGACCGCGTCCCTCTTCTCGTGCGCGGAGCTCATGCTGGCGGAGGCGGGGATATGCGCGCGGGACCTGGGCCTGCTGGGAGCGGCGCGGGGCCCCGGGGCCTTCACCGGGGTGAGGACGGCGGTCATGGCCGCCAAGACGCTGGGAGAGGTGCTGGGGATTCCCGTGGTGGCGCCGGAGAGCCTGGCGGTCATCGCCGCGGCGGTGGAAACGCCGGGACATGTCTTCGTCGCCGCGGACGCCAGGAGGGGGCAGGTCTATTACGCCCTTTACAGGGTGGAAGAGGGGTCTTACGGAGCATGTCCCGTCACGCTCGAGGGACCGGCGGCGGCCCCTCCCGACGCCGCCGCCGCCTCCCTGCGCAGGTGGATGGAGGAGCTGGGGGAGGGGATCGTCCTGGCCGGTTCGGGAGTCGAGGTCTACCGCGACCTCTGGCCGCGCGGACTGGGGCGTAAGGCCGGCGGCGCGCCGCGGCCGCGGGGGCTGGTCTCTCTCTGCCGCGGGCTTTACGGTCGCGGGGATACGGTGGACCCCCTGCGTCTCACCCCCCTTTACCTGCGGCACCCGGACGTGGGAAAAAAAGGGGGGGCGTGACGGAGGATGAACGGCGAATCCCTGCTCGTCAGGCGCATGCGCGAGGGAGACCTCGACGAGGTGATGGCGGTGGAAAGGGACTCCTTTTCCAGTCCCTGGAACATGGACATGTACCGACGCGAGATCGGGAAGGAGGAGGGGTGTTACCTGGTCGCCAGGATGGGAGAGGAGCTGGCGGGCTACTGCGGGGCGCTGCTCATCCTGGACGAGGCGCATGTCATGACCCTGGCTGTGCGCCGGGACCTGCGCCGCAGGGGGATCGCCGCCCGCCTGCTCCTCGAGCTCATCGCGCGCGTCGAGGTCATGGGGGCGCGCTTTCTCACCCTGGAGGTACGCGTGTCCAACCGGCCGGCTATCGAGCTGTACACCTCGTTCGGTTTCCAGATCATGGGAGAGAGGAAGAACTACTACCTGGACAACCTGGAGAACGCCTACATCATGTGGACGGAGGACATCACGTCGCCCTCTTACCGCGAGAAGCTGCGCGCCCTGCGGAGGAGATATGCCCATGCCTTCTGAGGGGCTGCTGCTGGGGATAGAGACCTCCTGCGACGAGACCTCCGCCGCGGTGGTGAAGGGCGACGGAGAGGTCCTCTCGCTGGTCATCTCCTCGCAGGCCGGGTTGCACGCGCGCTACGGCGGGGTGGTGCCGGAGATCGCCAGCCGCGCCCACCTGGAGGCGCTGCTGCCCGCCGTGCGGGAGGCCCTGGACGAGGCGGGTGCGGGATACGGCGACCTCAACGGGGTGGCGGTGACGCGGGGTCCCGGTCTCATAGGTGCCCTGCTGGTCGGCCTCACCGCGGCCAAGGCCATCTCCTTCGCGCTGGGGATACCCCTGCTCGCCGTGAACCACCTGGAGGCGCACATATATGCCAATTTTCTCCACTTCCCGGAACTCGCGCCGCCGCTGCTCGCTTTCGTCGTCTCCGGGGGCCACACCCTGCTGGCCCACATGCCGCGGCATCGCTCGTACCACGTGCTGGGGGAAACCCTGGACGACGCCGCGGGGGAAGCCTACGACAAGGTGGCCCGCTTCCTGGGACTGGGCTATCCCGGGGGGCCTGAGATAGAGCGCGCCGCGCGTGAGGGGGACCCCGATGCCATACCCTTCCCGCGCGCCATGATGCGAGACGGCGGCTATGACTTCTCGCTCTCCGGCCTCAAGACGGCGGTGGTCAACTACGTGCGCAGGCGCAGGGAGGCGGGGGAACCCGTGAGCGTCGAGGACGTGGCCGCCTCCTTCCAGGCGGCGGTGGTTGACGTGCAGGTGCACAAGATAGTGCGCGCGGCGGAGGAGTGCGGCGTGGACAGGGTGGTGCTGGCGGGCGGCGTGGCCGCCAACCGCTTCCTGAGGGAGAGGCTCGAGGAAGGGCTGCGGGGCCGCGCCAGGCTGTATTACCCTCCCCTCTCTCTGTGCGTGGACAACGCGGCCATGGTCGCCTACCTCGGCTGGCGCATGCTCGCGGAGGGCGACATATCCCCGCTGGACGTGGACGCGGCCGCCGTGCTCCCCCTGGCCTGATCGTCGTGCTTCCCCCGACTTTGGGCTAAGAGGGGTTTCGTGGGGGGCACGATGGGGGCTGCCGCGGGAAAAATCCCGAAAAAGATGGAACAGGGTCTTGATTTTTCCCCGGCGGCATATTATTTTCTTCTTAGCACTCTTGGCATTAGAGTGCTAACACACATATCAGTAGAGTGATAACACTCTTGAACGGCGAGTGCTAAAGCAGGGAAACACGAACAGGTACAGAGATAGGAGGGATGTGTAGATGAAGCTGAGACCGTTGGGAGATCGGGTGGTCGTAAAGCCCGGCGAGAGCGAGGAGAAGACCAAGTCCGGCCTGGTGATCCCCGACACCGCCAAGGAAAAGCCGCAGGAGGGGGAGGTCATCGCCGTCGGCCCCGGACGCTGGGAGAACGACAAGTACGTCCCGCTTGAGGTGAAGGTGGGGGACACCATCATCTATTCGAAGTACGGCGGGACGGAGGTGAAGATCGACGGCGAGGAGCACCTCATCCTGAGCGAGAGGGACATACTCGCCGTGGTCGAGAAGTAGGCCGGGCATGCACGGCCGTGAGGATTTCCTGAAGGAGGAGAGATAGGAAATGGCCAAGGAGATAAGGTACGACGAGGAAGCGAGACGCTTGCTCGAGGAAGGCGTGAACAAGCTGGCGAACACGGTAAAGGTCACCCTGGGCCCCAAGGGCCGCAACGTGGTGCTGGAGAAGAAGTTCGGCGCCCCCGTGATCACCAACGACGGGGTGACCATCGCCCGCGAGATCGAGGTGGAGGACGTCTGGGAGAACTGCGGCGTGCAGCTGGCCAAGGAAGTGGCGACCAAGACCAACGACGTGGCCGGCGACGGCACCACCACCGCCACCGTGCTCGCCCAGGCCATGGTGCGCGAGGGACTGCGCAACGTGGCCGCGGGAGCCAACCCCATGGCCCTCAAGCGGGGCATCGACAAGGCGGTGGAGATGGTGGTGGGCGCGATAAAGGATATGTCCAAGGAGGTCGAGACCAAGGACGAGATCTCGCGCGTGGCCGCCATCTCGGCTGATTCGGAAGAGGTGGGCCAGATCATCGCCGACGCCATGGACAAGGTGGGCAAGGACGGCGTGATCACCGTCGAGGAGTCGCAGACCTTCGGTATGAGCTTCGAGGTCGTGGAGGGGATGCAGTTCGACAAGGGCTACCTCTCGCCCTACATGGTGACCGACCCGGAGCGCATGGAGGCCGTGCTCGACGACCCCTACATCCTCATCGCCAACCAGAAGATCAGCGCCATCGCAGACCTGCTGCCGGTGCTGGAGAAGGTCATGCAGGCGGGCAAGCCACTCCTGGTCATCGCCGAGGACGTGGAGGGCGAGGCGCTGGCCACCCTGGTGGTGAACAAGATCCGCGGCACCTTCCAGTCGGTGGCGGTGAAGGCGCCCGGCTTCGGTGACCGCCGCAAGGCCATGCTGCAGGATATCGCCATCGTCACCGGCGGCCAGAGCATCAGCGAGGAGCTGGGCATCAAGCTGGAGAACGTCACCCTGGACATGCTGGGCAGGGCGCGCCAGGTGAAGGTGACCAAGGAGGACACCATCATCGTCGAGGGCCAGGGCAGCCCCGAGGACATCAAGGGCCGCATCAACCAGATCAAGTCGGAGATCGAGAAGTCCGATTCCGAGTTCGACCGCGAGAAGCTGCAGGAGCGCCTGGCCAAGCTCTCGGGCGGCGTGGCGGTCATCAAGGTCGGCGCCGCCACCGAGGTCGAGCTCAAGGAGAAGAAGCACCGCATCGAGGACGCCCTTTCCGCGACCAAGGCGGCCGTGGAGGAGGGCATCGTTCCCGGCGGAGGCGTCATCCTGGTCAACGCCGTCGATGCCATCAAGACGGATGGGATGAGCGGCGACGAGAAGGTGGGCGCCGAGATCGTGAAGCGCGCCCTCGAGGAGCCCCTGCGGCAGATAGCCAACAACGCGGGCGCCGAGGGCTCCGTGGTGGTGGAGAAGGTGAAGACCCTCGAGAAAGGCCACGGCTTCAACGCTCTCAACGGCGAATACGTGGACATGATGAAGGAGGGCATCATCGACCCCGCGAAGGTGACCCGTTCCGCCCTGCAGAACGCGGCCTCCATCGCCGGCCTGCTGCTCACCACCGAAGCGGTGGTGGCGGAGAAGCCGGAGGAGGAGAAGGCCGGCATGGGTGGCGGGATGCCGCCGGGTATGATGTAGTGGTTGTTGTCCGAAAAGGGAGGGGCTCCGCCCCTCCCTTTTCATTCCCTCCCCTTTATTTCTGCCGGCGGCCGGGCCGCCGGGTAACGGTCTCGCTCGCAGGCTCGCTGCGACCGACCCGGTCGTTCCCGGCCTTGGTGGTTGCATAAAGAGGCCGGGCCGGGGGTTCGTGCTCGCTCCGCGACGCGCGGCCTCGCGATGGTTTCCCCTCTTCATGCAGGAGCTCCATGAATGCAAGGGTTTATCATCTACCTTCCTCGTCCGGAGGCCGCTTGCGATGTCCCTCGCCCGACCCCCGGACCCGGCCTGGTCGGGGTGGTTCAGTAAGACTCGCTGCGACCGACCCTGTAGTTCCCCGGGCTTGGTGGGTGGTAATCGGGAGGCCGCTTGCGATGTCCCTCGCCCGACCCCCGGACCCGGCCTGGTCGGTAGGCGTTATGGGGCGGGGTTGACACCGCAAGGAAGGAGTATATTAATGAATATCTAATATATTAGAAAACCAGCGCGGGAAGTGTCCGAAAAGAACGGGAAAAATCGCGCCCTGACCAGAAGCGGTTTAACCATACGCGCGAAGCGGCAAGGGAATAACGGTTTCATACCCATGGTCCTGGAGGTGGAGATGGAAATAGAGATAGGGTTGGGAAAATTTGGAAGAAGAGGTTATGGATTCGACGACATATCCATTGTGCCGTCGCGGCGCACGAGGGACGCCGACGACGTGGACATAAGCTGGGAGTTAGCGGGACACAGGTTCGCCCTCCCCATGTTGGCGGCGGCGATGGACGCGGTGGTGGATGTCCCCATGGCCATCGCGGTGGGGAAACTGGGCGGCCTGGCCGTGCTCAACCTGGAGGGCCTGCAGACGAGGTACGAGGATCCCGGGCCGGTTTTCGAGGAGATCGCTTCCTTCTCCAACGAGGAGGCGACGAGGGGTATGCAGCGCATATACCAGGAGCCCGTAAAGGAGGAGCTGGTATACAGGCGCGTCAGGGAGATCAAGGACGGAGGGGTGGTGGCGGCCGCGTCCCTAACCCCCCAGAGGGTGGAGACGTATTACCGGGCGGCCCTGGAGGCCGGCCTGGACATCCTGGTCATCCAGGGTACGGTGATCAGCGCGGAACACGTGTCCACGCGCACGGAACCCCTCAACCTGAAGAAGTTCATCGCCGACCTCCCCATACCCGCCATCGTCGGCGGCTGCGCCTCCTATTCCACGGCCCTGCACCTCATGCGCACGGGGGCGGTTGCGGTGCTGGTGGGGGTAGGGCCGGGAGCGGCATGCACGACGCGGGGGGTGCTGGGCGTGGGAGTCCCCCAGGCGACTGCGCTGGCGGACGCCGCGGCGGCGCGGGTGCGCCACCTCACCGAGACGGGTTTCTACGCCCATGTCATAGCCGACGGCGGCATGCGCACCGGCGGGGATATCGCAAAGGCCATAGCCTGCGGGGCGGACGCGGTGATGCTCGGGTCGCCCATCGCCTCCGCCAAGGAGGCGCCGGGGCTCGGTTACCACTGGGGAATGGCGACTTTCCATCCCGAATTGCCCCGGGGCACCAGGGTGCGGACGGTGCAGCGCTGGACGCTGCAGGAGATACTGGTGGGCCCGGCCCACGAGAACGACGGGACGGTAAACCTCTTCGGGGCGCTGCGCACCTCCATGGCCACCTGCGGGTACGAGAACATCAAGGACTTCCAGCGCGCCGAGGTGATGATAGCCCCCGCCATACGCACGGAGGGGAAGGGCCTGCAGTTCGAGCAGGGCGTGGGGATGATCAAGTGAAAGGTGAACGTGGGGTGAGCCACGGGGGCCGGCGCGACGGGAACCTGCTTGCGACCATCCCCGCGCGCCGCGAGCCCGTTTCCACGAGGGGGACCTTCCGTGCGGGAGCGGAGCTGCCGGATGGTCGAAGGGGGCGGCGTTGAAAGAGCACCCGGAGGACAGCGTCCTGGTCGTCGATTTCGGTGCGCAGTACGCCCAGCTCATCGCGCGCCGCGTGAGGGAATGCAGGGTCTATTCGGAGATCGTCCCCTATGACGTGACGCCGGAGGAGATAAGGAGGCGGGGCGCGAAGGCCCTCATCTTCTCCGGGGGGCCTTCCAGTGTTTACCAGGAAGGCGCGCCGCGCCCCCACCCCGGCATCCTGGAGCTGGGCATCCCCGTGCTGGGCATCTGCTACGGCCACCAGTTGCTGGCGCGCGAGCTGGGCGGCAGGGTGGAGCCCACGGGGGTGAGGGAATACGGGAAGACGGAGATGGAGGTCACGGCGGGGAGCGTGCTCTTCGAGGAGCTTCCCCTGCACCAGACGGTGTGGATGAGCCACGGCGACAGCGTCCTGGAGGCGCCCCCCGGCTTCAGGGTCACCGCCCGTACCGCCGCCTCCCCGGTGGCGGCCATGGAGGACGCGCAGCGGCGCCTCTACGGGGTACAGTTCCACCCGGAGGTGGTGCACACGCCCCTGGGAAAGGAGATACTCAAGAACTTCCTATTCGGCGCGGCCGACCTCCTTCCCTCCTGGACCATGGTCTCCATCATCGAGCAGGCGGTGCGCGAGACAAGGGAGGCGGTGGGGGATAACAAGATCATCTGCGGGCTTTCCGGAGGGGTGGACTCCGCCACCGCGGCGGTCCTGGTGCACAAGGCGGTGGGAGACCAGCTCACCTGCGTTTTCGTGGATCACGGCCTGTTGCGCAAGGGGGAGGCGGAACAGGTGGAGGACACCTTCCGGCGCCACTTCCACATGAACCTCATCCACGTGAAGGCGCAGGAGCGTTTCCTCTCGCGCCTGCGGGGAGTCGTGGACCCGGAGGCCAAGCGCAAGGCCATCGGCGAGGAGTTCATAAGGGTCTTCGAGGAAGTGGCCAGGGAGCTCAAGGACACCCATTACCTGGTGCAGGGCACCCTCTACCCGGACATCATCGAGAGCGGCACCCGCGATGCCGCGAGGATAAAGTCCCATCACAATGTGGGAGGGCTTCCCGAGGACATGGATTTCACACTGGTGGAGCCGCTGCGCAACCTCTTCAAGGACGAGGTGCGCGCGGTGGGGGAGGAGCTGGGGTTACCGGAGGAGATCGTCTGGAGGCAGCCCTTCCCCGGACCCGGGCTGGCCATACGCATCATAGGCGAGGTGACGGCGGATAAGCTGGAGATCCTCAGGGAGGCGGACGCCATCGTGGTGGAGGAGGTGAAGAGGGCGGGCCTCTACCGCGAGCTCTGGCAGTCCTTCGCCATCCTCCCCGACATCAGGACGGTGGGGGTGATGGGGGACGAGAGGACCTACGCCTATCCCGTCGTGGTGCGCGCCGTGACCAGCGAGGACGCCATGACCGCCGACTGGGCGCGCCTACCCTACGAGGTTCTGGAGAGGATTTCCAGCCGCGTCATCAACGAGGTTCCCGGCGTGAACCGGGTGGTGCTGGACATCTCCTCCAAGCCCCCCGCCACCATCGAGTGGGAATGAGGTTTTAGGCCGGGCCTCAGGGTAACCGTCTCCCTCGGCGCCGCTTTGAAGCGAGGCCAGGTTCAGACGGAACCCCGTGCGATCACTTCTGGATGTCCAGGATAATACGCATGGGAGACGTGGCGTAGCTCAGGCGGTGAGGCCTCTTATCGTTCTTGGATACGTGAAGGGTAGCGCCATCCACGCCGTCATAACTGAAAGTCGTGGTCAAACTCACCTGGAAGCACATGGGGTCACCGGTCAGGGTGCCGATACCGGGTCTGAGTGAAGCGACGTGGATGTCCGCAGCATGTATGCCCCTGATAAAGAGCATGGTGTTCCTTCCCGGAAGGTCCGTGGGATCTTCCAAGATCTCCGCCCTGCACCAGGGGACGTTTTCCACGTCGCTTCCGTCGAGCTTCTTCAGTTCGGCCACCAGGCGGAAATAATCCCCGTGGTCGGACCATCGTACGTCGACCAGCTGAAGATATTCCAGGGGCTCCTTGTGTCCTATTTCCTGGGGATCGAAACCGTAACCGCTCGGCCTCCTGGTGCCCTCCGCGGTAACGCCTTCATCGAGGGAAGTGCCAGGAAGGGCCTCGCCCTCGGCGGCTTCCGCGGTTTCCTCCGCCAGCTCCTCCTCCGCGACCCCCGGACTTTCGCCGCCCTTTACCCGCTTGCCGCCGCAGCCCGGCGCCAATGTCATGCACGCCAGGAAGAATAAGATCAGGGCGACGGCCAGAAGCGATTTCCTGTTATCCATTTCCCCCCCTTTCATCCCGGTCGCCTTCCGGCGCGCCTCTTGCGTCCAAGGGCGATGCGTTTCGCATCGGGTCAGGACATGAAACCGGTTTCCCCTCTGCGCGCGTCATGTAGGCGGGCGGTAAGCCTCGCTCCTTAGGAAGCCCTTCGTCGTAAAGCACGGGCGACATGAACGTTTCCCGTGTCTCCACGGCCAAGCATCGCCCGCCTTCTGTTGTCTCCACATATATCATACCTCTAGTGGAAGGCAGGCAAAACCCAAGGGCCGGCCAGGCACGGGGGCGGGGCTCGCCCTGTGCCTGGCGAGCCGGGAAGCGTCCTGCTTCCGGAGGACGGGCTATACCTCTGGCTAGACCCTTTCCACGACGGTGGCGATGCCCACCCCTCCGCCTCCGCACAGGGTCTGCAGGCCGTACCTGAGGTTGTGGCGCTTCAGCCAGTGCACCATCTCCGTAAAGTATAGGACCCCGGAGCAGCCGATGGGATGCCCTATGGCGATGGCTCCCCCCGTGGGGTTGATGCGCGGGTCGTTGAAGTCCAGCCCGAACTCGATGCAGAAGGCGAGCACGGGGGAGGCGAAGGCCTCGTTGGGCTCGAAGACGTCCACGTCGTCCATGGTGATACCGGCGCGGTCCAGCGCCTTGTGCATGGCGGGGATGGGCCCCAGGAGCATGATGACGGGCTCGGAACCGGCGACGGCCGTGGAGACGATACGGGCCATGGGCTCCAGTCCCAGCTTCTCCGCCTTCTCAGCCGTCATGAGCATCACGGCGGCCGCGCCGTCTACGATGGCGGAGGAGTTGCCGGCGGTGACGGTGCCGTCTTCCCTGAAACGAGGCGGCAGGGAGGCCATCTTGGCGTAGGCGGCCTCGGGGTCGTCGAGGCATTGGGCGCGGGGGGGTTCGTCCTTGTCCACTATCTTTTTCCCTCCGCCTTCCTCCTCTACCTCGACGGGGATGACCCTCTTGCGGTACCATTCCTCGTCCCGCATGGCCTGCACCGCCTTCTGGTGGCTCCAGAGGCCGAGGCGGTCCATGTCCTCGCGGGCGAGGTTGTAGCGGTCGGCTACCATCTGGGCGCTGACCCCCATGGGCACCATGGCGCCCCTCTCGGCGGCGCGGGGATGCATGCTCGCCGGCATGCCCGCCTGCCCCGCCGCTATGAAATCGGAGCCCATGGAGTAGTGGCTCATCAGTTCCACCCCAGCGGCGATGGCTATCTCCCCCGCACCGCACATGAGCGCGTGGGCCTGGGAATTGATGGCCTGCAGGCCGGCGTTGCAGTAGCGGTTGACGGTCCAGCCGGCCACCTCCTCGGGAAGGTCAGCCGCCAGTACTCCGATACGTCCCACGTTTAAGCCTTGGTCCCCGATCTGGCTCAGGCACCCCACCGCGGTGTCCTCTATCTCGCGCGGATCGAACGCGGGCGACTTCTCCTGCACGCGGTCCACCAGGCCGCGCAACACGGTGGCCAGGAGATGCTGCGCCGATGTCTTGGAGAAGACGCCTCCCTTGGCCGCTCCCGCCCAGCCCGACCTGCCGGTGGGGGTGCGAACCGCTTCCACTACCACGACTTCCTTGCATTCCATGTGCTTTTCCTCCTTCCACCCTGGAAACTTCGTTCAATCCTTCAGTCAAGCATGAAATACAGGGTCCAAGACCCGATTCCTTTTGCCCGCCACCCCGTTTCCCGGGAGCGATCGCGGTTTTCCTCTCCGTCCTCTCCTCGATGATCCTGCAGCAGGGATCCTAATGTGAACTTTTGGTATACATCTCATATTAAGGCCAATCCGCTCCTCTCTCAACCCCCGTTTTCACCCCCGCCTCTCCACGCCCTTCCAGTACCTCTCCTCCAGCTCGCGCTTGATGATCTTGCCGTCGATGTGGCGGGGGAGCTCGGAGAAGAACTCCACCCGGGCGGGGACCTTGTAGCCGTAGA